>DATMPC010000059.1 GCA_035567895.1 Terriglobales bacterium
AGGGGGTGCCCCACTCTCCGTGGTGTTCGGAGGGTGGGCAGCGAGGATGTGAGGAGCGTTGGGTTAAAGGTCGATTTGTATAATGCTGGACCATGCCCAGGGGATTGATACGCATACACGGCGGCGGGATTTTGCATTTCATTACTACGAGCTGCTATCGGCGCGAGGCGCTCTTGGGGAGTGGTCCGAGCGCGTGATGTATTTCTCGAGATCTTTGAGCAGGTTCGCAAGGGCTATGGTTTCGAGGTCATTGGATTCGTGGTTATGCCTGAGCACATCCATATCCTGATCAGCGAGCCAAAGCGAAAGACAATTCCCATTGTGATGCAGGTTCTGAAGCAGAGAGTGGGACTGCGACTGCTTCCTAAGCGCCGGCCTCGTGCTCAGCGTGAGTTCTGGGAGACCATCCGCCGACACTTTTGGCAGCCACGCTCTTATGACTTCAACGTGTACTCGGATCGGAAAGTGACCGAGAAGTTGCGTTACATGCATCGAAACCCGGTGCGGCGAGGATTGGTTTCTTCGCCTGAGCTGTGGAGGTGGAGCAGCTATCGGGCGTTTGCTTTCGGTGAGCAAGGAGTGGTGAAACTGAACTGGCAGCCGGAGCGCAAGAAGCGAAACGCAAATCCAAATCGGGAAAGGGGCGTCCCCGACATCCTCGCAGCCCACCCTTCGAAAACCGCGAAGGATGGGGCACCCACATTCTCGACCCATCAGCGAAAACCGAAATGAAACATGGGGCACCCGGCCTGAGTCCGTTGCTCGCCACCCGTCTCAGAAACGGGAAAGATGATGAGCCGTCCCTAGCCACCCATCCTCGCTGATACTCCGGGCCTTTAGTTCACCCCGTTCTTCGGATCCCACGAGCCTTGTTCTTTGCGGACGTAGATGATCTGACCGATGTGGTAGGCGTTGTGAGTGCTGATGTGGGTAAGCGTCTGGGCAGACTCCTTCAGTTTTGCTTCGTCTGCGGTTTCGACCCACTTCTCAAGGTCGGTGAGAACCTGATCTAGCTGTTGTACGGTTTCATTCCAGGACTTGCTGTCGAACTTGTTGAAAGTCTCGTCGTTGTTGCCGCTGAATTTTTCTGGCGTCTCGCCTTTGAGTTTGGCGAGGCTTTGCCGATTCCAGAACACCAGGTGATGGGCAAGCTGGCCAACCGAGTGATTTCCTTTGCCGTCGGTCCAACTGGCCTGCTCAGCAGTCAGTCCCTTTACTGCGGTGTTTGCCGGGACGAACCATTCCGCCTTGTTGTGTGTCGAGCGCAGCTCGGACAGTAGTAGGTCGCGAAGAGTCGTGGGTTTCTTCTCTTGCGCATAAACGGCAACAGCCAACAGCAGAAACAACGGCAAGCGTTTTGTCATTCGAAAGATTCCTCCGCGGTGTTAGACGTATCCGGCAGCCGAAGGGTATTCAGAAATCCCGTCAGGGAGGCTGGGTCGAAGCGAAGCCGAAAGAGGAAGCCTTCCGAGCCAAAACTCGTGTTCAGCAGTTACGCTGGTAATCCGAGAGCCGTGGGGCAGAATTTACTTTGCTGGCAGTCGCTGGCAAAGTGCGCTCATGCCAGTCACAGTCAATCCTTCTACTCCTCCGCAAACAAGAACGGCGGGTTCCTCGAGCCGATCGGCTGGATTCATGCCGGATATCGAACTACGCCTGAGCGGGTTGTATGCGTGGATTGTCATTGTGTCTGGTCTGGTGTTCTTCTTCCTCAGTTTGCTGTTTATGGCACCGCAATCGAAGGGTCGCAATGTTGGGCTTGGGGTCTTCCTCTGTTTGCTGTCGATCGGCGCGGTGATCGGCGGTAATTATTGGCGACACCATATGCCCGTGATGGTACGGATGAGTCGGAGCCATCTTTCTCTGCCGGGCATGTGGCCACGGAGGCTGGTTATTGGTTGGAGTGAAATCGAGGCGATCGATAAGAAGACTGTGAGTGTGCTGCGCCACGGTGTGCGGCAAAGTTCTGAGTTCGTGTGTATCAAGCTGCGAAAGACTCCTGCCGCCACTGATCCGCTCAGCCAGGCTTGGCCAGCGTATAAGCGCTTGAATGAAGCGCTGGTAAAAGGCGTAAAAACGCTGGTGGGCGGTTACGACGTATTTATCAATCCGGCGCAGGACTTTATGCGCGATACGGATTGGTTCATCGCCGAGTGCAGAAAGCGCATGCCTGCCAATTCTGCCCAATCGTCCTGACGCGATGTGCCAGCCTTGCTGCACACCCCCGGTTGGCGGCCTCCTTTCGTAATTTGCCTGCTCTTGGCAAACCGGGTGACTATCCGCAGACGGGCACTCCTTTTTAGGTTCGTCATTATCAGGCACTGATACCAGGCTCCTCCCCCGAAAATCGGTCCAATTGGCATTCCGGTCAATGTTGCGAGCGTCCGCCGGATCGCCGTTACCTAGGTAATCACTTTCGTCCCGGAACCCCCCCGCAACAGGCGGGGTCGTTCGGGGGTTGTCACCAGTGCAGGGCAAAAAAAAGTCCAGAGGCAGTGATTGGACTGGAAATTGGAAGGGAGCTTGGGGCACATGCAAACTTTCCGCAGATTCGCATTTGGAACCATCGCAGCATGGTTGTTCACCGCCTCGTGTGCGGTGATGGCGTTCGCCGACGATCCGCCGTCGCGCGTTGCCCGCCTGAAATACATCAGCGGCGAAGTCTCGATGCAGCCGGGCGGAGTCGACGATTGGGCCGCCGCAGCCATTAACCGTCCGATGACAACCGCAGATCGTCTATGGACCGACAAGGATTCGCGCGCTGAACTGCATCTGGGCAGTGCGGCCATGCGGATGGACAGCGAAACCAGTCTCACGCTTACCAATCTCAGCGACAACACAGTGCAGCTCGAACTCGCCCAGGGCACGCTGAACATGCACGTCTCACGGCTGTACGACCAAGAAATCTACGAAATTGACACGCCCAACACGGCGTTTACGCTCTTGAAGCCGGGCGACTACCGCTTCGACGTTGATTCCAACGGCGACGTTACGCTGGTGACGGTGTGGAAAGGGAAGGGAATCGCCACGGGTAGCGGCGACGCTGTGCGTGTCGATTCGAACCGCCAAGTTCGGTTCTTCGGCGGCATATCGCTGGCGCATCAGAGCTTCAACGCTCCGAGACTCGATGGGTTCGACGAGTGGTGCCGCGTCCGCTCCTCTCGTGAAGGACGTTACGTTTCGGCTCGGTACGTTTCTCCCGACGTCGTCGGATATGAAGACCTCGATGACTACGGTGCGTGGCGAGAGGTCGGCAGTTACGGAGGCGTGTGGTTTCCGACCCGAGTCGAAGCCAGCTGGGCGCCTTATCGCTACGGACACTGGGCCTGGATCGAGCCCTGGGGATGGACATGGATCGATGATGCAGCCTGGGGATTTGCGCCGTTCCATTATGGGCGGTGGGTATTCGTTACAGGACGGTGGGGCTGGGTACCGGGACCTGTACGCGTGCGTCCGTGCTATGCGCCTGCCCTGGTCGCGTGGATCGGCGGAACTGGCGTTGGCGTCAGCACTGGATGGTTCCCGCTTGGATGGGGTGAGCCTTACATTCCTTACTACCGCGTGAGCAGGAACTACTTCAACACGGTGAACGTCAGCAACACGCGCATTACCAACATCACGTACGTCACGAACACCTATTACAACGTCAACAACGTTCGCATTAACAACATTCGCTACGTAAACCAGACGACTGCGACCACGATCGTGAACAACAACGTGATCATCAACTCGCAGCGGATTGATCACAACGTTTACATCAATAACTCGCACGATCACTACAACTCGCACGATCGTTGGGTTACAAGCGGCCCTGCCTGCCCGCCTTCACACGATTCAGTACTCGGCGGCCGTCGCGACGATCACGTGCCACCCGCGCGAATCATGAACAAGCGTGTGGTGATGAAGCTGCCACCTCCTGAGCGTCCGGTTCCATTCGAAAGCAAACGTGCCGACCTTGAGGATCGTCACGGGCGTCCATTGGACAGAGACGAAGAAGACCGGGTGCGCAGGCGCATCGCGGCTGGACATGACGACCGCGACGATCATGGCCGCTCAGTTTCAGACGGCGGGCGGAACTATCCAGGACCGAAACAGCGTGACGAGAATCCTGGCAACCACAACGGCGATCGCGCGGACAACCACGGCAATCCGAACCGCGGCACAGATCGTGATGACGCCAAGCATAACGATGACTCGTCAGCGCGACAGCAGGATCCGCGTCAGCCGCATCGGCAGGATGGTCGCGATGATGATCACGGCCAGTCGGCCTCTTCAAGCGGCAACTATCCTGGGCCGAAGCAGCGTGATCAGAATCCGCGTGGCAACGATGGCGATCAGGCTAACGGCCGGGATTCTCAACACGGTAATGGCGTAGCTGAAGGGCGATTCCCGCGTCCACCACGTCGCAACAACGACGATGGCAACAACGATCACGGGCAGTCCAATTCGGGAAGCGCCTATAACCCTGCTCCTAAGCAGCGCGATCAGAATCCTGATGCTTCTGGAGATCGTGCGGGCAACAACAACGGCCAGCGCAACGCTCCTGACTCACAGGGCAATCAAGGTGACGATCGGTCTGCCCGATGGAGAGTCCTGCGTCCGCCGCGCGGCAATGACGGCGGCAACGGCAACAACAACGCCAGCAACAATGCTAGCAACAATGGCAACAACAGCGCTAGCGACAACCATAGCCAGCCTGCGTCGGCCGGCAACAACAATCCGGCTCCGAAGCAGCGCGAGGAAAATCCGAGCGTGAACGATGGCGAGCGCAGCAGCAATGGACGAGGATGGCAGCGCAACAATCCAACTCCTGAACCGGCGCAGCGGGACGATGCGTCGAACGGACGGCAGATTCCGCGTCCGCCGAGTCGCAATGACAATGGCAACAACAACGCGAATAACAGTGCCAATGACAATCGCGGGCAGTCGCCTTCGACTGGAAGCTATTCTCCAGCTCCGAGGCAACGCGATCAGAACCCACGCGGAAACGATGGGGAGCGATCTTCACCTCAGATAGACGCCATGCGTGACCGCCGGCCTAGCCCCGCAGCAGAGCGGCCGACGCCAACGCCTTCGCCGTCGAATAGCGATCGCGGCGCCGGATCTCCGCCTCCGCAGCAGGACCACACGATGATGCGGCAAGCGCAGGTCGATCGCGGCAACAGCGATTCGCATCCATCCCAGCCGGCGCCACGGCAGGCGGAAGCGCAGAGAGCTCCTGAATCGGCGCGCGCTCCGCAACCTGAGTCTCGTCCCGCACCGAGCAAAGACTCAGGATCGAACGGCAACTCAAAAGGTAGTTCTCAATACCAGGACCGAGGCCACGGAAAAGACCACGATCCCGATCCCAAATAGGGAATCGCGGATCTGGATGAGAGAGGGCGCGGCAAACCATCCGCGCCCTTCTTTTTTGGAGATTACGCTGTCAACCGTCCGGCGTTGGCTGCCGCTCCTCTGGCGAGAGCTTCATGGTGTACCTGCAACTGCACTCTCTCCGGCTTGGCGCCGACGGGAGACTTGGTCAGTTGATAGGCGATCATGTCGTCACGGCGCAAACGATCTGATTCCGTCTCGGCTAGGGCTTTCAGCAATGCCTCGCTGTGCGTCGTAATCACGAGCTGCAGTCCGTGGGCAACCGCGTCGCACAGCATCTTTGCCAGGTCGCGCTGGGCCTGAGGATGCAAGCTGGCTTCCGGTTCCTCAATCAGGATCACGCTGTTGCTTGGAGCGGCGAAGATTTGCGTGATGATGGGAAGGATCTGTTGCGCTCCGCAGCCGGCAGATTCGAAGCCCAGCGGCGTCTCAAATTCGGAATCCAAGTACCCCGCGTGTAGCAGCTCTTCCATGACCCATCCGCTGGTCAGCGATCCCAGGCCGAAGACTTCGGCCCACTGCTGGATTTTTCTGGATTGTGCCAGATGTCGCGGGCTGGCGAACATCGCCGACAGCACTGTGATTGTCCGCTCGCCGCGTCTCCCTACGTTCAGCGGAGCCGAGTCGACACGCGGAGCTTCCCGCGTTGGGACCCGATTTGGTCCAACCATGAACACGCGGCGCCTGAGATAGCCAGCGATGTAGGAAGTAAACAGCCCAAAGTTGAGGAAGCGATGGTGGGTGGCCTCGTTCACCGCCTGTCCGCCGATCGCCTGCGTGCCCATGAAGAGCTTTGGAGACAACACTGCGGGTCCGCTCACCACCGGCTCGAACATGCGGTCAGCGAGCTGCGAGGGCGCGCACTCCAGGAGCGCCCCATGTCCCCTCTTCAGGAGACCGCGTCCTAGCGGCATGGTGGAGTTAGTCGCGATCGCCTCGCCATTCACAATCAATTCATGCTTCCACTCCTGGGTGCCGCGGCGATGTCCGACGCTGTATCCCAGAGTCGTTGCCTCGGCATCGGTGTCGTGATTGTGCTTCTGCAGCCAGTTTCGGAAGTAATCGCCAGCTTCGACTTCAAGCGACAGTGAAAGATGCAGATCGTGATCGGGCTTGTGAAAAGCGGAACTTCCCGTTGTTCCCAGGTCAACGTGCTGGTCCTTCCACTTGAACTCAGGACCACTCTCAGGAGGGGTAGCATTCTGGGAGAGCAGCCCAATTGCGTCCAGAACCGAGCTCTTGCCGCTGCCATTGGGGCCGATTAACACGGTCAGAGGACGCAGGTCGAAGCTGACCCGCTCTCCAAAAGCCTTAAAGTTTTGTGTCTCCAGTTTGGTTAGCATGTGGCCCTCCCCCGGTTCGGCCCCGAACTAAGCTGTTTACGCACTCTGTCCTGTTTTCAGGGATCTTGGGCCGACATCATAGCCCAAGTTTGCCCAAAAGATGGGTCTTATCTCGCCATTATCTGGACAGACTGCGGCCGGGACGGTGGCCGTGCATCACCTAGGACTGTAGCTTGTTTTGCTCTTGCTTTTAGGCACATTTTTCGTTTTGATTCAGATTCGATAGAGCAAAACTTTCGACCTCTTCACATGTCAATTGTGCCCACAGAGAATTTGCGGCCTCCGAGTCGGCTGGCTCGGTTCGGGATCTTCCTTGCCGGCTTTCTGACCGCCGTGCTCTTGTTGTTCGCGCTTGCTCATCCTTCTTCCAGTGGCTTTGCCCGCTGGCTGCAACGCACTCTTAATCTCGATATCGATCAGCCTGCGATCGTGCAGCGCATCCAGCGGCTGCAACGGCTGGAGTCGGTGAAATACACGCTCGAGAAAGTAGTCACGGGAGAAAAGCAGAGCCGATTCCTGCCGCAGTCGCTCGCGGGTGAGCGCCTGCTGCTGATTGTGCGCGGCGAAGTTTTTGCCGGCGTGGACTTGGGAAAGCTGCAGTCCAGTGACGTGCATGTGAATGGAAAGCAGGTGAAGATCACGCTGCCTCATGCGGAGATCTTCTCAACACGTCTGGATAACAATCAGACGCGAGTCTATTCGCGCGAGACTGGACTACTCGTGCCAGCAGATCCCAATCTGGAATCCGAGGTTCGTGCCGAGGCGGAGCGCCAACTGTTGCAAGCTGCGCTGACAGACGGCATCCTGAACAACGCGGCTACGAATGCCCGTGCCACCGTTACCACGCTAGTCCAAGCGCTCGGCTTTAGCGATGTCGAGGTAAATTGACCAATGAAAAAGTGCAAGCGGGTGAACTCCTGCTGCGTTGCTGTCATCATCATTTTTTTGGGCGCTACCTACCGTGGCGAAGCCCAGGCCAGTGCCGAACCAGGGTGGCCGACTTACGGCAACGATCGCGGAGGCATGCGTTACTCGTCCGCAACTCAGATCGACCGCACGAATGTCGCACGGCTGAAGGTCGCATGGACTTATCGCACCGGCGCCAATGACACTCCGACGCCGCTCGTCAAGAAAGCTGCCTTTGAAGCTACGCCGATCCTTGTGAATGGTGTGCTCTTTCTCAGCACGCCGTACAACCACGTAATCGCCCTCAACGCTCAATCGGGCGCCAAGTTGTGGGAGTACGATCCGCGGGTTGATCTCCAGCGCAATTACTCGGAAGTTGCTTCGCGCGGCGTTTCTGTATGGCGGGACTCAAAAGCCAAATCAGGACAGCAGTGCAGCCTGCGCATCTTCGCCGGCACGCTGGATGCGCGTCTGCTAGCGCTCGACGCTGCATCAGGAAAGCCATGCGCTGACTTTGGCACGAAGGGCGAGATCGACCTCAATCGCGACGCGGCAACGCAGACGGAGTGGACCGGCGGCTATCAGGTGACCTCCGCACCAGCAATCGCTGGAGACTTGGTGATTGTCGGATCGTCGATCGCCGACAACTGGAAGGTCGACACCGGACGCGGCATCGTGCGTGCTTTTGACGCTCGCACCGGGAAACTGCGCTGGACCTGGGATCCGATTCCGTGGGCGCAGACCACGCATCCACGGACAGGCGGCGGGAATGCCTGGTCAACGATCTCGGTCGATGCCGAACGTGACCTCGCCTTCATTCCCACCAGCAGCGCCGCTCCTGATTATTACGGTGGAGGCCGCAAAGGCGACAACAAATGGGCCAACTCGGTCGTTGCATTGCGCGCCTCCACCGGCGAATTTGTGTGGGGATTCCAGGTAGTGCACCACGACCTTTGGGATTTCGACGTTGCAGCGCAGCCAACGCTGTTTACCTGGAAAGACGGAACTCCGGCGGTAGTGGTCAATACCAAAATGGGCCACGTCTTTGTCCTAAGTCGTCTTACTGGCGCTCCCTTGCTGCCCGTGGAGGAACGTCCGGTTCCCATGTCGGACATTACCGGAGAAGAGAGCTGGCCCACACAGCCTTTCTCAACTATTTCGCTCGTGCCGGAAAAGATCGATACTTCCGATGCCTGGGGCCCAACTCCGGAAGACCTGAAGTGGTGCCAGGACAAGCTCAAGGCTTCCCGAGCTGAAGGAATCTTTACTCCGCCGAGTTTGCGCGGTACAGCGACTGCGCCTGGCAACGTTGGCGGTGTGAATTGGGGAGGAGCCGCCTACGATGCGCAGCGCCATCTCATGTTCGTGAATACGAATCGGCTGGCGGCCTGGGCCAAACTGATTCCGCGAGCAGACTACGCGTCGGAGACGAGAAAAGATCAGGACAATCGCATCTACGGCGAGTTCGGCGACCAGGATCCAGCGCCTTTCGGACTGTATCGAACGTTTCTCTTCTCTCCATCCAAGCTGCCCTGCAACGCTCCTCCCTGGGGTACCGTGACTGCAGTCGATCTCTTCGCGGGAAAGAAGTTATGGGAGACACCGCTGGGCACCTTCATTCCGGGCAAGAACACAGGGACCATCAATCTGGGTGGCCCCATGGCCAGCGCGGGGGGTCTGGTATTCACCTCCGCGGCGATGGACAACTTCTTGCGCGCGTTTGATTCTGAAACGGGAAAGGAATTGTGGAGCTTCGAACTTCCCGCTGGAGGTCAAGCTACTCCGATGACTTATTCCATCAATGGCAAGCAGTATCTGGTGATCTGCGCTGGCGGCCACGGTAAGCTCGGAACCAAGCAGGGAGACTTCGTAATGGCATTTGCCTTGCCTTGAACGAAGCAAACGACCCACTTTGGCGTCGTTCTCGGTGACTCCGTGTCTCCGTGGTGAAAAAACACCCCATTCCGCTACTCCGCTTTTCGGAAACTATTGCGTGTCTTACCCGCCTCCAGTCGGTATCCTTTAGCTTAAGAATTTGCGGAGGTAGTAATAATGAAGAGCACTGCAGTTAGACAAGTTCAAAACCACAGCTCAGACGTTGCGCGTCTGCCGGTAAAGGTTGTCGAAGAGCTCCGCCGCACGGTGGACTCGGCTTACGACGATGTTTCCCGCAGCATCAAGCGGGCGAAGCACACAGCCACAGACGCGATTGACGACAGCCGGCACCAGATTAAGCGCCATCCGCTTACAGCGGTGGGATCCGCAGCGCTGGCCGGATTGGCTGTGGGTTTCACGCTGGGGTGGTTTGCGAGGCGTAGCAAGCGCCTGTCCTAGACATCCCGGAAGAAAAAGATAAAAGGCAACCAAATGGTTGCCTTTTATCTTGCCCGCAGGTAATATGCAACCCGGAGGTTGCATAGCATGAGTGATCGTATCGAAAAGACGATTGAGCTGAAGGCGCCGGTTTCGCGCGTCTGGCGGGCGTTAACAGACTATCGTGAATTTGGCGAGTGGTTCCGCGTCAAGATCGATGGCCCATTTGTGCCCGGGCAGGTTTCAACCGGACAGGTTACCTATCCTGGCTACGAGTACCTGAAGTGGGAGGCAGTTGTGAAGAAGATGGAGCCTGAAAAGCTCTTCTCGTTCACCTGGCATCCCGCTGCAGTCGATTCCAAGAAAGACTATTCGAAGGAGCCGTCCACACTTGTGGAATTCAGATTGGAGAAAATACCGACCGGTACGCGGCTGGTGGTGACTGAGTCTGGCTTCGATAAGATTCCCAGCGAACGCCGTCTCGAGGCATTCCGTATGAACGAAGGTGGATGGACCCAGCAAATGAAAAACATCCAGAATTATGTCGCAAGCAAGCCATAGCAGCGTCGCCGCCAAACTCCGTACACGCGCGCCGGTCTTTGCCGCGCTGGGCGACGAGACGCGTTTGATGTTGGTGGGGAAGCTGTGCCGCGGCCAGCCCTCTTCGATCTCTGAGCTTACCGATGGGTCGAAGCTCACGCGGCAAGCGATCACCAAGCACCTTCGT
Organism: Terriglobales bacterium; assembly: GCA_035567895.1. Lineage (NCBI taxonomy): Bacteria > Pseudomonadati > Acidobacteriota > Terriglobia > Terriglobales > Terriglobales bacterium. The sequence continues at coordinate 10,663 of DATMPC010000059.1, forward strand.
GTTTTAGAAAGTGCGGGGATCGTGCACGGCGTGCGCACAGGCCGCGAAAGCCGATTCAAGTTCGATCCCCAGCCTCTTGATGAGATCAGGGAATATCTGGACCTTGTCTCCGAACAGTGGGATCAAGCGCTGTTGAGGCTGAAGTCGTTCGTAGAAAAGTGACTGTGTGGACTGCGATGGAGCTGTGATCTGCTGCCTGAGCCACGGAAGGCAGCAGGGAAGACGGCTCGCACTTCAACTGAGCTTGCTATTTGGATCTAACTAAGGCGGAAGCCCGCTTGGTTGAGAAGGTGCTGGTGTGCTGCGTCACGCGATCTGCAGCTATCTGCTGCGGAATTCCGCCGTACCCAGCGCGCTGCGCTTCCGAGGCGCTTGCACTCTCATTTTCTTGTGTTTTGCTGGCGTTCAAGCCGCTGCGCTGCGGAATCCCAGCATATCCACCTCGATCCGGAGCATCGGAATTCTGACCCTTCTGATTGCGAGCGTCGACTGATGCTGGTTGGGGAAGTTCCGTCTCGTTTTTCCGACGCGGAAGGCTTGGATAACGCTGCCCGGCAAGGATGCCGTCGTGCTGGATCAAGCCCCGATTCAGGCCATTGCGCACAGGAATACCCTGATAGCCAGCGTGCTCGTCGCCCGGTGAGCCGGCAGCAAAGAGCATTCCGGCCGAGGACCCTACGAACAGAGCTGTTGCAAGTAGCCTCAGAGACCAATCGCCGCCATTCTTCATTCCCTACTCCTCGAAAGACCGATTGGAACGATCAGAAAAACGAGCACAAAATTGATTTTCAGAATCGGTATCGTTGCTTAATGAAAGCGCATCTGAAGGGAGGGCCCTGTGCGGATAGTGAGCTTCTTTTCTAACGTCAGCAAATTACGGAAGGAGGCCCGCCAATTGGGGTTGACTGCGCCGACTGGCACTTCTGGCAGTGGAAGTTCCGTGTCTCTTTAGCTGCAATGATTTGCAGCGGTTTTGACACACAGGGATTTGCTTAACTGCCGAAGAATCCTGTTTTTCGGGGTGGTTTTCCGGGTTTTTCCGGATCAAGTCGGTGGGCATTTGATTGCAAATTCGGTCGCGGGAGTTACTCGTCGTGAGGATTACGGTCAAGGGGATGTTGATTTTCTGCTCTCTGCTCGCCGGGCTGGTTGCGGCGGAAGTAATGGCGGCACCAAGTCCGACCGACAACGCGGGTGCAGTCGCTCCAGACGTGCTGTGGATGGCTCCTGTCGCTTAAGTAACGTCGCGCCTGCGCCTGTCTGGTTGTTCCGAGCTTCTACTTCGCCGAATACATCGCCACGAAGTATGTGCGAAATTCCTTAAATGACAGCTTTATAGTCTTGCCATGCGGATCGTACAGCTGAACGCCCGAACTGGTGAGACCCAAGACGGCATAACCGTGCCAACCACTTATTTTTCCGCCGGAGCGCGTCTCGATCCGGTCCTTCTCCGGCAATTCCATATCGTCCCGTGAGGCTGAGATCGTCGGCACCTTGCTGGCTGCGGAAGCTACCTTTTTGATGTCCTCATCTTTCACGTTATCGATATACAGAGGTTGAGGATCCGAACCTACTAAAGTCTTCCAGGTTTCTTCAACCTTCAGCGATTCGATCCCGGGATAGCCGTTCTTTAGGTCCGCATAGCCTTTTTCGATCACAGCAGGCCAAAGAACCCTTTTCTTGGACTCCGCTTTCGGACTAGGCGGCTCCTGCTGCATATAGATCAGGTTCCAGGTGTCCCGATCACCGGCATCGGTGTAGAGCACGTCACTCACTTCCGTTCCCTTCAGGATCTTTACCGTGAAATAACGATTCGACTTGATCCGTCGCTCCTGATTCGCCTCAGGATCATCGTCAAGGTCGCTGAATACGCTTGCCAGGTCTGTGATCACAGGCCTCAGGTGCTCTTCAACTATGCCAAGAATCCGTTTGCGTCCGACTTGCGTGTGAGCCATTGCCGCCAGGATTGAGGCGACCGGACAATTCGCCAGATCTCCCTGGCGCACATCGGTCGCGGCCGGATCGCCATCAAAGAGCTTCCATTTCACCTCATGCGCGTGCTTGGTCCGGTCATGGAGGGGAGGTGGCATGTCAAAAGTCTTGGAAGGTTTTGGCGCGTCAGCCACACGGACCAGCCGTCGCCGCACCGGTCCTGGAGTCCTACCACCAAGCCCAGTGTGGTTGCCGAGTGGGCCTGGGAGTCGCATCGAATCTTGCCCGCCGATTGTCATGTCGTCCCCCTGTTGAGCGTCCTCAACGAGATTGGATTGTCGGTCGATAAGTGTACGAGATGGACAAGAGTTTGGCTTTCGCTACTACAAGATCATCGAGCAGGCGCCCTCTACAGCAAAACATCGTCGCGGATCGACAGAATTTGGTGCAAATAAGAATGCCGTCCCAATGTGGGACGGCATTTTGCTGCGAGTGTGGATGAACAACTAGTTGCCGGATGCACGACGGGCTTTTTTCGCGCCCTTGACTTCCAACTCATTCACAACTTGAGTCACGTTAGGAATCTTGGCGGCCATCTTCTCGGCAGACTGGCGTTGAGCTGGGCTGTCTACATCGCCTTTGAGCGTGAGGACGCCATTGTTTGCTTCGAAACGGATGTGCTGGTTGTCCATTCCGTTCTCGGTCAACGCTGCTTTGAAATTATCTTCGATGCCCTTGTCCAGGTTATTGTCTACCTTCTTGGCATCCCCTTCGGCGCCTTCCGGACGTACACCGATCTCATTCGCGACAACCAGACCGCCGGCGCTCTTCCTGGCGATGTCTTCAGCCTGAGCCTTTTGTTCTTCCGTCTTCACGTCGCCGGAAAGGGTTACAACGCCCTTGTCACGATCTTCGCTGACCTTTACGTCGTTGAGGTTGTTGGCTTTGAGCGAGTCTTTAATCTGATCAGTGACATCAGGTGTGTTCGCCTTCTGTTGTGAGCAGGCGATGGTGAACACCGCGGCCATCAACGCGAACAGGGCTAAAATACGGGTAATGCGCATGGGGTTTCTCCTCCCGAAACGGGTTTGTTTTTAAAGAAGTAGCGCGCTGCGGAACCGAGGATCGGTTCCAGAGCTGCGTCACCCGGGAGAGTCTCCCGGCAGTGCATTCTCAAAGATGCGAGATGCACTCGGCGGGAGGGCTTAAGGTCCGAGGAAAGAAGTCCTAGCCCTGAGAGCAATTCAAGAACTCTGCTGGACGGCTTGTGCTGAAGACATTTGGATTCGCTTCTCTGGACCATCCACTCGCCCGATTTTCTTCTTCCTCGCTGCACTCGAAGAGCACAACGTTGCACCATCGCTCTGTAAAAATTTTATGGCGCAAGCATTTACGCGCTTCTCCGGCCAGAGTTGCCAAGGACTTCGCACAACATGAGGTTCGTAACCTCATGAAAACAAGAATCGAAGCTGATTAGGTTATGACGATCAACTTGGCAGCGGCATTGCTCATGCAAGAGATAAGAGTATTTGCCAGCGGGCTGCTGGCCACCGTCTTGTCCCACGCTTAGTAGTTCCGGGGTGTAGGGGTTAGGGGTTAAGGAGCCAAGAAATGATGTTAACGAATCGCTCATTGCTAGTTCTTGTAGCGGGCGCAACCATGGTTTTCAATGCCGGATGCGCTACCAAGAAGTATGTGCGCAACGAAGCTGCGCCTGTAATCAATAAGACCAACGAACTCGACGACCTGACCGCGAAGAACACGCGCGACATTCGCGATGTCGATACGCGCTCACAGCAGGGAATTCAGGGTGTAAACGACAAGATCGCATCGGTCGATCAGAAGGCTCTGGCCGCGGGCCAGGCAGCCGATCAGGCCAATCAGGCGGCCAGTCAGACGACCACCAAAGTCGACACGCTTACCAACACCGTCGCCAACCTCGATAACTACCGTCCGGTGGCCGAGACCTCGGTGCACTTCGCTTTCAACAGCGCTGTGCTTAGCAAGAAGGCAAAAGAGGCTCTCGATCAGCTCGCCGCCGACATTCCGAACACTAAGGGATACGTGCTTCAGTTGATTGGCGGAACCGATTCCGTGGGCAGCAAGCAGTACAACTACAAGCTCAGCGAAATGCGTGCGTCAGCGGTAGTTCAGTACCTTGCCACTCAGCACAACGTACCGGCTTACAAGATTTACCTGGCGGGATTGGGCAAGGATAAAGAAGCTGCCCCCAACGGTACGTCTAAAGGACGCGCCCAAAATCGCCGCGTCGACGTGCAGCTCATGACTAACGTGCAGGAAAACGCGGCTGCGCAAAACGTTACTCCGGCTGCCCCCAACAGCCGGTAAGTCTTCCTCGACACCCCGAGGAAGCCCCGGAAGGGCCGTTCCGAGTTAGCTCGGGATGGCCCCTTTTTACTTGCTGTGGTTGTCGCTGATGTATGCCAAAACCAAAACCCAACCCGAAAAGCTCACGCAGATGAACGCAGATTTTTGGGATTCACGCAGATTTCTTAAGGATTCTGTAGCAAGTGCACCATGAACTGCTCGGCCTACTAACATCCAGTGAAGACTCGTTCGTAGCCACTTGGACGGCCCAACCCATCTGAAGCAGTAGGGTATTTAGCATCTAAAAAATCTGCGTCAATCCCTAGAATCCGAGTTCATCTGCGTGAGCTTTTGCTCTTGAGTTTGCTAGAGGCTAGGCTCGCATGGCAGCGCCATCGAAAACCAGAGCGACCACTTCGTCGACGTAATCGTCAGTCAGTCCGGTCTGCCGAATCAGGAAGCGCATGTAGAGTGAGCCGTAAAGCGTGTCGAGCGTCAGATCGAGGTCAAGGTCTTCAGGCAGTTCTCGGCGGGCAATGCCGCGGCGCAGAGTCTGGTAGGCCTCTTGCCTGCGGGGCAGCATGAAGCGATCGCGGAAGGCCTGGATCAGCTCAGGATCGGACTGGCCTCCCCCAATCAGTGCGGCAACGATTCGTCCACGACGGCCACGCAGAACGCGCACCAGATGCTTCATCTGAATACTGACGTCGTCGCGAACTGATCCCGTATTAGGAAAGCGCAGCTCTTCGTCGGCGCTGCGCGAGAACGCTTCGGCTACCAGCGAGGCTTTGTTCGGCCACCAGCGGTAGACAGTTGCTTTGCCCACGTCGGCGTCGGCAGCGATGGCTTCAATCGAAAGGTCGGGGAACCCTGTCTCCTGAAGCAGCTTCAGCGTGCTGCGAAGAATCGCTTTGCGTGCGTCCTCGCTGCGTGGCCGTCCCGGAGCCCTCTTACCGTTGCCGGCTTTCTCCTCGGCGTTCTCAACCGGAGAGTAGGTTTGCGCCATGCGATGACGGTAACATAAAATTAAATCCGATACGTTCTGTTTCGGAATTAAGATAAGGAATCTACTCAATCTGGTTGCAGAATCAATAGTTAGTCGGGAGTCTCTGGTTCGATGTGGATTGTTTCGTTAGCGTTGCGGCGTCCTTATACCTTCGTGGTGATGGCGCTGCTGATCCTGATTCTTACTCCCATCGTCATTCTGCGCACTTCCATTGACATCTTTCCTGACATAAATATTCCCGTCATCAGCATCGTGTGGCAGTACTCCGGCATGCAGCCGCAGGAGATGGCAGACCGCTTCCTCAGTAACACGGAGCGCGGGCTCACGACGCTGGTCAACGACATTCAGCACATTGAGTCCGTGGCTCTGCAGGGCCGCGCTATCGAGAAGATTTATTTTCAGCCAACTGCGAATCTGCAGATGGCGGTCGCGCAGGTAACCGCAGTTTCGCAACAGATGGTCCGCCAACTGCCTCCGGGAACGCAGCCGCCGCTGGTCATTGTTTACTCGGCCTCGAGTGTTCCGATCGTGCAGGTGGGCATTAGCAGCAAGAGCATTCCCGAGCAGGAACTGAACGATCTCACGCTGAACTTTGTTCGTTCTCCGTTGACGACGGTGAAGGGTGCGGCGATCCCGTACCCCTATGGCGGCAAGTCACGCGTGATCGCGGTTGACCTGGATACGCAGGCTTTGCAGGCACACGGGCTCACTCCCGTGGACGTGGTGAATGCGGTCGATGCGCAGAATCTGATTCTTCCTTCCGGCACAGCGAAAATCGGCAGCCTGGAAATGAACGTGCGCATGAATGCCAGCACGCAGACGGTCGCCGAGCTGAACGATCTTCCGATCAAGACAAAGAACGGTGCGACGATCTACGTCCGCGACATCGGACACGTGCGCGATGGCTTCACTCCACAAACCAACATCGTGCGCCAGGACGGCGTGCGCGGCACTCTGCTAAGCGTGATGAAGAACAGCGGCGCGTCGACGCTGGATATCGTTGCTCAACTTAAAGCTCGTCTTCCAGTCATCGCTGAAAGTCTGCCTGAGGACCTCCAGATCAAAACGCTGTTCGATCAGTCGCTGTTTGTCCGAGGTTCGATCCAGGGAGTCTTGCGAGAGGGCGCTATTGCGGCAGCGCTTACCGCGCTGATGATTCTGCTGTTCCTTGGCGATTGGCGCCCGACGGTGGTGATTACTGTCTCCATTCCACTCTCGATCTGCGTGTCGATCATCCTGCTCAGTGCGCTAGGCGAGACCATCAACATCATGACGCTGGGAGGTCTGGCGCTCGCCGTAGGCATTCTCGTCGACGACGCTACGGTTGCGATTGAGAACATCGAGCGCAACCTTGCGATGGGCAAGGACATGAAACAGGCCATTCTGGATGGCTCGCAGCAGATCGCGCTGCCGGCTTTCGTCTCGACGATCTGCATCTGCATCGTGTTCGTACCGATGTTTTTCCTGACCGGGGTCGCCAAGTACCTTTTCGTGCCCTTGGCCGAGGCCGTGGTGTTCGCGATGCTGGCATCGTATTTCCTTTCGCGAACGCTCGTACCAACGATGGTGCTCTACATCATGCGGGGCCACGAGCATAAGGCTGCGGCGCCGAAGACGATCCTCGGAAGGTTTCAGCGTGGCTTCGAGAACGGCTTCGAACAGTTTCGCGAGACTTACAGGGATCTGCTCGGCAACGCTCTGGAGCATCGGAAAATATTTGCCATCGCCTTCCTGGGGTTTTGCGTTCTGTCCTCTGGACTTATCTTCTTCCTGGGTCAGGACTTCTTTCCCGCAGTTGACGCTGGTGTCTTCCGTCTCCACTTACGGGCTCGCGCCGGCACGAGAATCGAGGAAACAGCGCGCCTGTGCGATGAAGTTGAGAAAGTGCTGCGGCAGGAGATTCCCAGAAACGAACTGGTCACGATTCTCGACAATATCGGCCTACCCTTCAGCTCGATCAACACGACTTACAGCACAAGCGGAACCATCGGCACGTCTGATGCCGAGATACTGGTTTCACTGAATCAGGACCATCATCATCCGACCGCGGACTACGTAAAGAAGCTGCGCGAGGATCTGCCGCTGTATTTCCCGGGGACGGAGTTCTTCTTTCAGCCGGCGGATATCGTGAGCCAGATTCTGAATTTCGGCCTCCCATCTCCTATTGACGTTCAGGTCGTTGGCCGCAACCTCAACGCGAACTATGCAATTGCGGAACAGATCGCGAACCGGATGCGCCATGTTCCCGGCGCTGCGGATGTGCATGTGCAACAGTTGATGAACGGTCCCGCGATTGACTTGGACATCGATCGCTCGCGGGCAAAAGAAGTTGGGCTCAATCAGGAGGATGTCGCGCGCAACCTGCTGGTATCGCTGAGCGGCAGCTTTCAGACTGCGCCAAGCTACTGGCTCAATCCTGAGAACGGAGTCACGTACAACGTCGCTATACAAACTCCCGACTACCGTCTGGATTCCATGCAGGCTCTCATGAATACGCCCGTAAGTTCGTCGTCGGCTCCCTCGCCACAGGTGCTGGCAAATCTTGCCACCATTAAGCCGAATACGACCCCGGCAGCAATCTATCACTATGACATCACGCCCGTGGTGGACGTGTACGCTTCGGTGCAAGGGCGGGATCTGGGCGGCCTCGCGAGTGACATACGCGAGGTATTGAGGCAGTTCGAGGGCAAACTGCCGAAAGGCACACACATTACTCTACGAGGTCAGGTGGAGACCATGACCTCGTCGTTCGTCGGGCTGGCGTTCGGTCTGATTATGGCGATCGTGCTGGTGTATCTGCTGATTGTCGTGAACTTCCAGTCGTGGCTCGATCCTTTCATCATCATTACTGCCTTGCCGGGCGCGCTGGCTGGCATCATGTGGATGTTGCTGCTGACTCACACCCGTTTGAGTGTGCCTTCACTGACCGGCGCGATTATGTGCGTGGGTGTTGCGACTGCGAATAGTATTCTTCTGGTCTCGTTTGCTCGGGAGCGCATGGATGCTGGACTCTCGGCGTTTCAGGCGGCGATGGAAGCCGGATTCACGCGAATTCGACCGGTCATCATGACTGCTCTGGCAATGATCATCGGCATGGTGCCGATGGCGCTGGGAATGGGAGAAGGCGGCGAGCAGAATGCTCCGCTTGGACGGGCCGTGATTGGCGGTCTTCTTTTTGCCACGGTAGCGACTCTGTTCTTTGTGCCAGTGGTCTTTACAATGATTCACGGTAGAAGAGCTGGACACGTGCTAGAACAGGCTAGTCCAGAATGGGTACACGAAGAGTAGGACAAGGATTGAGAAAGGAACTGCAGGAAGACGTGAGTTATCCGGAAGTCATCAATTTTCCGCCCGAGACGGAGCACCCTTCTCCAAACCGGCCATCGCGCGACAGCTCAGCGCGCAAGGCAGGATGGGTTGTGGGCGGTCTCATCCTTATTCTGCTGATTGCGGGCGCGGTTACGATTGCCAGCAAGTTGGGGGAGAAGAAGGCGTTGGCGGCTGAGACTGAGCGTCTGGCAACCCCGAATGTTTCGGTCATTCATCCCACGCAGGAACAATCGCACGAAGAGCTGGTTTTGCCTGCGACAGTGCAGGCTTACCAGGAATCGCCGATTTACGCGCGCACCAATGGATACGTCTTGCGCTGGTACAAGGACATCGGCTCACATCTAAGTAAAGGGGACCTGCTCGCCGATATCGACACGCCTGAAGTCGATCAGGAATTGTTGCAGGCTCGGGCCACGCGTCAGCAGATCCAGGCGCAGTTGGGATTAGCGAAGAGCTCGGCTGAGCGCTGGCAGAATCTGAGCAAGAGCGACTCCGTCTCGCAGCAGGAAGTTGACCAGCAGGTAAGTGGGTACCAACAAGCCGAGGCCAATCTTGCCGCGGCGGATGCGAGCGTTCGCCGGCTTCAGCAAATGGAGTCGTTCAAGCACGTGTACGCACCCTTTGCCGGGGTGCTGACCAAGCGCAACATCGATGTCGGAGCGCTCATTAATGCGGGCAACATGGGCTCGAACAAAGAATTGTTTGACGTTGCCCAGGTCGATCCGCTGCGCGTGTACGTCAGTGTGCCCCAGACCTACAGCCCGTTCATTCATGTCGGCATGAAGGCGTCTTTGGAGCAGAGAGAGTATGCCGGTCAACGGTTTGAAGGAAAGGTCGTACGAACCTCTGAGGTAATCGATCCTTCGACGCGGACTTTGCTTACTGAAATCGACGTTCCCAATCCGGGAGGAAAGATTCTTCCCGGAGCTTATGCACAGGTGCACTTTGCGGCGAAGATCGACGCTCCCAGATTGACGATTCCGATCAATACCTTGCTCTTCCGTCCGGAAGGTCCACGGGCCGCTGTGGTCGATTCGGATAAGAAGGTCAAACTGCGCGCTGTAACCATCGGACGAGACTACGGCAGCGCCGTCGAAGTGCTTGGTGGGCTGGAGCCGAGTGATCAAGTGATTGTGAATCCTGCTGATTCTCTGGAAGACGGCCAGCGGGTGAATGTTGCTCTGCCCAAAGCGGGAACGCAGAAGCAGGGGAACTAAGCCATTTTCATGCTTGCTATGGACATAGCTTGAGCCGTCTAAAGCGCATGTTCCGTTCTTGCGCGCTTTAGCGCCTGCGATAAGGCACTCATTTTGGAATAAACGCACTTACTTCAGCGGCTGAAGCCGGCGACGGTTCAGCTCGCTTTACGACACCGATGAATCCGTGCCCTTCCCTAAATCACACCACACCAACTGTGCAAATGCTGTAGACAAGACCGGGAGCAGTAAAAAAGGGCAGCCACTTCTGGCTGCCCTCTTTAATTTGCACTGTGTTTCTTAACGCCAGGCTGAACTGGCAAATTGGATCCAGTCCATGGTGCGCTCATAACGGTCTCTTTGGGCCGTCTGTGAGTCGTACCAGGTGTCGCCATATCGATCGCGCATCCTTTCGCGCTCGCGTTGAGCTGCGCGATAGTTGTGCTCGCGTTCGTACTGACGGAGTCTCCAACGATCGCGTTCCAATTGCCGCTCGTCGCGACGGATGTCGCTATAGACGCCGCGGTTTTCGCGACAGCCACGATTTTGATCGTGGCGGACGTCGTCACCGCGTCGCCAGTTCCGGTCATGGTCATGGCGACCATAATCAGCGCGTCGCCAATCGCTGCTGCGATGCGATCGCCAATTGTGATCTGCCGCCATCACCGTGCCGGTACCGGCAAGTGTGAACAGCAAGAGCCCCACTGCTATTCCTTTCATTTGATTTTCTCGCTTGATCAGAATTCGGCTTCAGGGGTTAGCCGTTATCGTCAGCAACCCGGATTCAGGAGAGAGTTGCGGTGTGCGGCGAAATTCTTTGTAGAACCGCGACGCGAGTCAGTCCAAATCGCCCGCCGGCCAACCAAGATGATGATGCAAGAAGTCTGAGTGTCTCGAATCTATAGGAACACTGTCATCCCTCCGGCCACCGCGAAAGCCGCTAAAGGGGTCATCAAAGCTGACGCGGCCTGGGGGATCTGCTTTTTGCCGAATCGAACCGAACAGTAGATCCCCCGCGCCGCAAACCAGATTCTCAGCAAACTGCGGGATGTAGTTGCGGCGCGGATGACAGTTCCAAAAAGGACTGAGCTAACAAAGAGAAAGGGCAGTCCGTCACCGTGGACTGCCCTCTCTACTTGGCAGAAGCTTTTCAGCAAACGTGCTGGCTTCCGCAGTTAAAACTTAGCGCCAACCCCAATTGCGGTCGTGACGGATGTCGCGGTTGTCACGCCGAATGTCGCCTCGATCGCGAGACAACTCGCGGTAGTCGTTCCGCAATTCTGCGCGCTCTCGCTGCACTCCACGCCAATCGCCTTCACGGTATTCCTGGCGCAATTCGCGCTGATCCCGCGCAATTTCGGCGTTGTCGCGGCCAATATCCCGACGGTCTGAGCGTCGATCTGCGTAGTCGTGGCGAAGGTCCGATCTCCAGGGCCGTTCTTGTGCCATCAGTGAGCCGGCGCCCATGATTCCCATAAGTACTATGCCAACTAACGTGCGTTTCATGATTGTTTTCTCCTCGTCCTAAGCCCGCCGGCGGGCCTACCAGTACTAACACCCGGCCGGAAAAGAGTTGTGGTGATATTCGCTAGGGAAATCAGCACGCTAGGGGCAGAGTCGTCGTGGGGATGCCAAATGCTTACAGCCCTGCTTCAATCCGCGAACGTGGATCGAGGTAATCACGCAGCGCATCGCCAATAAAGTTAAACGACAATACCGCCAACATGACCGCAGCAGCAGGGAAGAGCACGAGGTGCGGCGCGTCGAACAGATGAGAGCGGCCGTCATTCAACATCGAGCCCCAGCTTGCTGTCGGCGGCGGTATGCCTAATCCAAGAAAGCTCATGGTCGCCTCGGCGAGCACAGCTCCGGCCATGCCGATCGCTGCCTGCACAATCACCGGCTGAATGATATTCGGCAGAATATGACGCGTGATCACGCGCCAGTCGCTGGCTCCTAAGGCTCGAGCAGCTTCCACAAATTCCCGTTCCCGAACCGAGAGCACCTGCGCGCGCACCAAACGCGCGTAGCCAACCCATCCGCCGATCCACAGAGCCAAGATCAAGTTGAAGACTCCGGGCCCGAGAAAGGCGACGAAGGCAATGGCCAGAAGAATCCCAGGGAAGGACAAAAATGCGTTCATCACCACAATGTTGAAGAAGCGATCAATGCGTCCGCCGTAGTATCCGGCGATCGATCCAAAGATCAGACCGAGCAACAACGATCCAGCCACAACGCTGATTCCCACCAGCATCGAGATGCGCGCACCATAGATAACGCGCGAAAGGATGTCGCGTCCAAGCTCATCGGTGCCGAACCAGTGTCCATGGCTGGGCCGCTCAAGCCGCGTTGCCAGATCGAGCTGCGCAGGATCACGCGGTGCGATCCACGGGGCGAAGAGCGCGAAGATCACGAACAGGCAAACAAGTGTGACGCCGAATGCAGCGAGCCGATTGTGGAGCAGTGAGCGCATGAGGCTGAAATTCATTTAACCACGGAGACACGGAGGCACGGAGAAAGCTAGCAAAGCTAACCACGAAGGACACGAAGGATCACGAAGGAAGCGGCTGTGGACTCTACGTTGGGAAGATTCCTCTTCCTGTTTCCTCCTTAGTGATCCTTCGTGTCCTTCGTGGTTTCCCACCGGGTTTTAGTTGAAGGGCCGAGCAAGATCCATAGAAACAAGCACTTAGCGCTCGACGAAATCCACAGGCAACCCTCTTGACATGTATCGCAATCAGTAATATTGTTATCGCGATTTGTAATAACACAAAAAGAGCACATGAAGCTGGGCGAAAAAATTCGGTACCTGCGCGAGGTGGAAGGCAGCATTCGCGGGCTTGATCGCGAGATGACGCAGCAGGAGATCGTTCGCGCCTTGAAGAAAGAGTTGGGCGCGAGCATCAGTCAGTCGTATCTCTCGCAGATCGAGAAGGGCGTGCGTCCGCACCTTACTAACACAACGCGCCTGTTGCTCGCCCGCTTTTTCAAGGTGCATCCGGGATACCTGGTGGACGATCCCGAGGGCTATCACACCGAATTGATGTCGGATGTGCGCACCCTCGAAGAACGTCTTGATCTTTGGCTGATCGCCGGTGCGGAGCGCTTTCGCCGCGATCCGCAGGTGAAGCATGCGCTGCTGGAAGTTGCCAAGCACAATGACTCGCGGGGATGTCTGGTGCTGCTGGGCGCGATCTTGGATACCCCGGGATTGGCGGAACGCTTGCTTCAGGTCCTGAAACCGAATGGACACAGCCGCGAAAACGGAAAGCGCAGGCTGGATAGCAACACGCGCGGAGAGGAGATCTTATGAATTGGGAACTCTTCTATCTGATCTGCTTCATTGTGGGATTCGTATTTAGCACGCTCTCGTTTTTGACTGGGACTCTGCATCTTCATCTGCCGGTCAAGTGGCACCTACACGTTGGGAGTGATGGATTTCATGCGCACGGCATTGGATCGTTTTTTAATTCATTCACGCTAATGGCGTTCCTTACCTGGTTTGGCGGAATGGGCTATTTGCTGACGCACTATTCCAGCATCTGGATTGGCTTCGCGCTCTTGCTGGCGACGCTTGCGGGCCTAATCGGTGCTGCCATTGTCGGATGGTTTTTCGCGCGCGTGCTGATGAAACACGATGTGGGCATCGATCCCGCGGAATATGACATGACCGGAGTTCTCGGACGAGTGAGCAGCTCCATCCGTGGAGGCGGCACTGGCGAGATCGTTTTCGAACAAGTAGGCACGCGGCGCAGTTGCGGCGCGCGCAGCGAAGTTGGATTGCCGATCGCGAAGGGCTCAGAGATTGTGGTCACGCGCTACGAGCGAGGAATCGCATACGTGCGCACATGGGACGAGATTTCCGGCGAGGCAAACGCCAAAACCGGAGAGGTAAGCAAGCTGTAAGCGGGTTTCGCCGAGAAGCCCAAGGAGAAATGTTATGCCGAACTTTTCATGGCAGGTAGTTACTGGACTGGCGGTGCTGGGAACGATGTTCCTCCTGGCAATGCTGGCAAAGCTCTTCGTCAAGGCCGGACCGAATGAGGCGCTGATTGTCTACGGTTTCAAAGGAAAGCGCGTGCGGATCGGACATGGGACGGTGGTATTTCCGTTATTCGAAAGCTGCCGCATGTTGTCGCTCGAGCTGATGTCGTTCGACGTCGCGCCACAGCAGGACCTGTACACCAACCAGGGCGTCGCTGTGTCCGTGGAAGCGGTGGCGCAGATCAAAGTGAAGTCCGACGAGGTCTCGATCTTCACCGCTGCCGAGCAGTTCCTGAGCAAGACACCGGCGCAGCGTGAAGGCCTGATTCGTCTGGTGATGGAAGGACATCTGCGCGGCATCATCGGACAGCTCACGGTGGAACAGATCGTGAAGGAGCCGGAGATGGTTGCCGACCGCATGCGATCGACTTGCTCCGACGATCTGAACAAGATGGGACTCGAAGTCGTGTCGTTCACGATCAAGGAAGTGAAGGACAAGAACGAGTACATCGCCAATATGGGGCGTCCCGACGTTGCTCGCATAAAGCGCGACGCTGATGTAGCCGCCGCCGAAGCCGAACGCGATACAGCAATCAAGCGCGCGGAGGCTCTGAGGGAATCGGCGATTGCGAAGGCTAAAGCCGACCAGGAGCGCGTGCTCGCCGAAACGCTTTCGCAGGCCAAACAGGCCGAGGCGCAGCGCGATCTTGAGGTCAAGAAAGCTACTTACTCGGAGCTGATTAAGAAGCAGCAGGCACAGGCCGATAAGGCTTATGAGATCCAGGCCAACATTCAGCAGCAGACGGTGATTGCCGAGGCTGTGAAGGTGCAGCAGATCGAGAAAGAGCAACAGATCAAGGTGCAGGAAGCGGAAATCCTACGCCACGAGAAGGAACTGATCGCAACCGTGCTGAAAGAGGCTGAGATCGAGCGTCAACGCATTCAAACGCTGGCAGAAGCCGATCGTCAGCGCCAAATGTTAGAAGCCGAAGGTCGCGCCTCCGCGACGCGCGCGCAAGGTGAGGCTGAAGCCGAGATTATCTTCAAGAAAGGCGAGGCTGAAGCCAAGGCGATGAACGTGAAGGCCGAAGCCTATCAGGAGTGGAACCAGGCGGCTGTGGTCGATAAGCTGATTACCAGTCTTCCCGAAGTGGTCCGTGCGATGGCCGCGCCACTCGCGAACGTCGACAAGATCACGATTGTCTCCACTGGAAACGACGGAGCTGCCGGTGCCAGCAAGATCACCGGCGATATGGCGAAGATCGCGGCGCAGGTTCCGGCGTTGTTCGAAGCCTTCTCGGGCATGAACATGAACGAGTTGCTCGGCCGGGTGAAGCAGTTGAAGCCCGACAAGACAGATGGCGATGCCTCAAAGAAGAAGTCGGCGGGCGCCGGTTCGCAGACACAGTAGTGGTCGCTGGCAGAGACGCCCGCCGCGGTGGACGTCTCTAGCCAGGCTGAATGGGTTCTCGAAGGAGAGAGGTCATGAATACATGGAAGGGTGCATTCGTCGCGGTGCTGCTGAGCGGGGTGGTCTTCGGCATTCTCAACGGACACCTCGCTGTGTGGACCGCCGTGGGAGCGGCGCTCGGCGCCGTGCTGGCAGGGCGCGAAAGAAATCGGGCTACCTGTGCATCGAGTGATTGTGCGCCTGACGCCAAATCGCTGAAGACGCAAACCACGCAAATGCAGGGGAATGGGTGAGGAATGGAAAGGAGTTGAGTCATGGCATTACTGGAAAGAGTTTCGACGTTAATCCGGGCCAACATCAATGACCTGGTCGATAAGGCAGAAGATCCCGAGAAGATGATCAAGCAGGTCATCCTCGACATGCAGAACCAGCTTCTTCAGGTGAAGACGCAAGTGGCGATTGCGATCGCCGATCAGCATCTGCTCGAGAAGAAGCAGAAAGAAAACCTCGAGAAAGCGGCCGAGTGGACGCGCAAGGCGGAGCTCGCTGTTTCGAAGAAGCAAGACGATCTCGCGCGGGCCGCTATCGAGCGCTCGCTAAGCACGAAGCAAACTGCGCAGAACTTCGAGCAGCAGGTTGCCGATCAGAAGATCGAGGTCGAGAATCTGAAGACCGCTTTTCGCAAGCTCGAACAAAAGCTCGAAGAAGCGCAATCGAAGTGCGACGTGCTAGTTGCCCAGGCTCGCCGGTCTCGCGTGGTCGGGAAGGCTCGCACCGCGCAGTCCGCTGCTGGCAATGGCAAGCATGTTGAGACGTTCGACCGCATGAAACAGAAGGTCGAGCGCGGCGAGGCCATCAACCACGCGCATCAGGAGCTGACCGGCGAGTCGATCGAGGATCGTTTCGCGACGCTGGAACGCGAGGACGAAATCGAGCGCCTGCTGACCGAGATCAAGAACAAGAGCGCGTCAGCGTAAAGCGGCTGTCGGCACTCGGCTCTCGGCGTTCGGCCAGCAAACTATTTTAAGTAGCACCGAGCTCGCCCGGCAATCGAAGACATGGGAATCTAGTCTTGGTGCTCAAGGCTGGTTGCTGGCCGAACGCCGACAGCCGAGTGCCGCGGCCCACCGCGCCTGCGCTCTCGCCTTATCCACTCATTTGTGCGATTCTTTTTCCGTGAAGAACCAAAGCCAACGCGATCTTGAAAAACACTGGGCCGAGCAATCAAAGAAGCAGACGCCCGCCGAACGCCTTCAGATGAAGGCGGAAAAGCTGCGCAAACAAATCGAGCGCGACAAAGCCTTGCTCGAGCGACGCCAGAAGCTGGACGCCGGATCCGCACTTCAACCCACGGGACAGGCCGCATCTGCAGCTCCTGCGCAGAATGAAGGCAAAGCCGGCAATTCCAAGTCGGCTGGATCAGCGCGGCGCAAACCTACGAAATGATTCGAGTATCGTGCGTTGTATTGCTGCTCTCTATTTTTTTTTCGCTGCGGCTGCTCGGTCAAGAGATCACCAGCACCACGCAGATGGAGCAGCAAATCCTGGAATGGACGAACCAGGAGCGCGCAAAAGTAAATGCTCCGCCGCTCAAGTGGAACAACAGATTGGCTCTGGCTGCTCGCCTGCATTCCGATGAGATGGCGGGTCGCAAGGAACTGAGCCACCAGTTGAAGGGCGAACCGCCCTTTACCCAGCGGCTATCGGAGCGTGGCGCGAAGTTCAGCGGCGCGGCTGAGAACGTAGGATACGCCGACAGTGCCGAGGAGTTGCAGAGCGGATGGATGCGCTCGCCCGGGCATCGCGCCAACCTGCTGAATCCTGTCTACAACGAAATGGGTGTGGGAATCGTGCGCTCCGGCAACCGACTATGGGCAACCACGGACTTTGCCACCGGGCTCCAAAATCTCTCGCCGGAGGACTTCGAACAAGCGGTTGAACAACAGCTCGCGTCCCGCAGAAGTAACCGTCGGCTGGCAGTGCTGAAGGCAACGCATTCTTCTCAGTTACGCCGCGTGGCCTGCTCAGGAGATAGTTCTGCGAGCGCGGCCTTCGCTGCCTTGCCGCATCCGGGCGCTCAGGCGTCCGCGTTTAACTTCACCACTCCAAGTCCTACCGATCTTCCTTCCAATCTCATGAACAAGGTGCTCGAACTTCCCTCGGGCAACTATTCCATCGGAGCCTGCGCCACCAAGGCCGGAAATGATGGCATGAGCACCTATCGTGTAGTGGTGATTCTGTATCGCTGAGGCCCCCTGGCCAGTTTTCCTGAACACCACTCTTCCAGTTTTCTACAGACTAATAATGCGATGTTCCCTTTTAGAACCGTCATCCCTCGCGCCGCATGTGGTCCGCCTGCGCTTCGAGAACTCGTTGTTGCAGCGCGGGGGGAACTGCTGTTCTTGGCATCCACGGCGTGGCAGACGAACAGCAGATCCCCAACTCCGCGGTTCAACTCACTCACAGGACAAAGGGCTTCGCTGCGGAGTGAGGGATGACAGTCCTAATAGTAACGATGACACTATAGAAGGATGACAGTACAAAGCACTTAGTTAGAAGATGTCTACGCAAGCACCGCAACTAGCGATAATGCCTGCATCGCGAGAGAGCGATCGCCTCTAACGTCAACCTCGCGTGCCGCGGTTTGCACGTCAACAGCCTTAGTGAATACGCGCCAGGCCAGCTCCTGATCCATCTTCAGCGTCGCCTCCGCAGACGGCGCGTGTTGTTCCAAGATCCAGGCGGAATCCGTCCTCTCCACGAACCATGAGCCTCCAGCCTCACCAGTGATTTGAATCTCGACAACCGTTCCTTCGCGAGCCTTCACTGAGCGGAACGCATGTGGCATGCCGCGCATGAACGTATCGAGCACTGGGAAGTAAAGTTCACGGCTGCTGATTCCTGGTCGATCAACCGCGACCCGAATCTGCTGCTGATGGTGCCACCGTTCCGTGTACTCGCGTGCAATGTCGAACCAGTTCGCAGAAGTCTCTTCTCCCGCCCATGTGACTCCCCAGAGCGCAGGTGCATCGGGATCAAGTCCGCGGAAGAGATCGTGTACTTCCTTCGACGTGATCTCCATAAAGTCAATCAAGACTCGCGAGCTAAGCCGACGCGCGGCCTGCACCCAATCGGTATTGTTGCGGTTGATGAATCCCACGAAAGCCTCGTAGCCTTCTCGCGGCGGAGGCGCAAGGCCGAAGAAGCCATCTCGTTGGATTGAGAGCCGTTTTAGATTGCCGTCGAGCAGGTGAGAGGCGACGTCTTTGACCGTCCACTGCTTTGCCAAAGTGGGACGCGACCAGTCGTCATGTCGCAGGCACCTGAGCACTTCGATGAGCATGCCTTCGAGCACGGGGAACAGGTCGACGGTGAGGATGGGCTGAAGGGGCATGATTTGGCCGATGCGTTCGTGACTAAATACTGTCATCCTGAGTCCGCCGCGGCGGACGAAGGATCTCCCGCGATGTCTCAGACGTAAATGCTGCTTCGAGGCTTTACACGAGGATTCTGGCCGAAGAGCCGGGCCGGAGCAAGTAAGTCCAAAAAATTCCGGGAGAACCTTCGGCCAAAAGAGGGCCTCAGGATGACAGTGTAAGAGAGCGTCGCCGCGAGCAAAGCGCAAAAAGAGGGCTGCCGCAGCAGCCCCTCACGACTTCGTACTGGATCAGAAAGTGAACTTCACCGACAACTGAACTTGCAGCGGATCGCCTACGCCTTCGCGCAGAAACCCGTCGAAGTTAAAGAGTGCCGGACTCACTAGCGGATTGATGTTGTTCTTGTTGTTGAAGCTGTTAAACATCTCAATTTGAGGAATCAATGCGTAACGATCCCCAAAATGGAACGGACGAGCTCCACGCCAATCGAAGCTGAAGTAGCCGTTGTCCTTGCGCAGGTGATTGCGCCCGCAGTCGATTCCGTTCACCACGCGAGTCCTCGAATTGTTAGAACTGCATGGCGCTCCAGTGCCAGTGCCTAAAGGGTTGTCAGTGATCGGCTGAGCCGTATGTGCCTGCATACGCGGACTAAATTCAATTCCGTATGGCAGCTTCATGTAGCCGAACAGATTGAATCTGTGTCGCTCGTCACGATCCGAGAACGCATAGTCTCTGCGGAAATCGAAGCGATTGAAATAACGGAAGGTGAAGGGATCGCGTTCGTTGGAGTCATCGTCTACGTCTTCCGAAAGCACGTAGTTGAATTCCAGCTGATAGTTCTGGCTGAACCTCTTCCTGGCTCCGACTGTGAGGCCTCGATAGAGCGAATGGGCACTGCTCTGCGTATCCGTAATCGTACCGAGGTTGGTGAACGGTCCGGGTGCGTAACTCACGGTGTCGACGTTGTCGGTCGGCTGAATGGGAAGAGCCGCGCCAGTGTTTGGATTCACGAAGCGCGTCAGATAGACACCCTGGGAGTAAGTGAGATCGAGGTATCCTGCCCAATTGGCTGCCAACTCCTGCTGATACCCAAAGTTCGCAGTGTAGGTTCGAGGATTGTTGTAGTTGCGGTTAAACACCGTAACGCCGGGCTGGAATGGGAACCCTCCACCAGACGGAGTGAACGGAATCACGTTCGGCCACTGCGGCTTCGGACCGTTCGGGCTGATGAAGACCTGCGTGTAGGCTGCTGGAACGCCGGGGCAAGTGCCGTTTGTTGGAGCCGGCGTCAGCGGACAAGTGGCCACGTTACCTGCAAACAATGTTTGCTGTTGAACTCCGTTAGTTGTAATCGCTCCTACTTGAGTGAGCATGTTCAATTGTGCGTTGTAGATGCCCCAACTGGCTCGCACAACCGACTTTTGGTTGTTCCTAATGTCCCAGGAAACGCCGATTCGCGGCTGAAACATCTTGGTGGCGTTCGGGATCTTGCCGTCCGAAGGAAATCTTGGATCGCTCAGATTTGTGCCGTACGCGGTCTTTGATGGCGGTATCACCGGATCCGGAAATGTTTGAGATTCCCAGCGCAAACCGTAATTGAAGGTGATGTTCGGACGGAATTGCCATTTGTCTTGCAGGAAGAAGGCGTAATTGTTGTTGCTGATGTCGGAAGCTCCGGGAGTAACGTTCGTTAAACCAGTGCCGGCGCCCTGAAGATAGAGAAGCAGCGGGCTCGCGGTGGCAGTGAATCCATCGGGACACTTCTCGCCCTGATTCACGAAGCTTCCGTTGGCGCACTCCGCTGTGTTCGGACCAAAGCCGTGGCTGGTGGCAGTCGCCGGCGTGGCGAAGTGCATGAAGCCAACGACTGAGTCGAAGATGTAACGGCCCTGGAAGAATCCGCGGAAGACCTGCGCGTTGTTGCTGTGTAGGAACTCTCCACCAAACTTGATCGTGTGATTACCGGAAACGATCGAGAAGTTGTCGCGCACCTGAATACGCTTGAAAACTTCATCGATATTGGGTCCCAGGAAGAACGGATGCCCAAAACGGAAGGATGGAGCGAATCCCATCGCGGTGTCTGCCGGTACGTTTGATGTAACCGCCGATCGTGGACGATCCTCTCGCGAAAAGCTGAAATGACCTTCGTTTACTTTCTTGCTCGATACGCTGGTGAAGAGATTGAAGTTGACCGAGTTAATTTTGGAAGGACCCTCGATTCCATTGGCCGAGGTCCCGTACGTAGGCACGTCGAAGGTCTGATTGGGATTATTGGAGCGATCGAAGTTGTAGGACGCGCTCAGGTTGTTGGCAGTGTTGACGGTCCAGTCATATTTGCCGAGGAGCGCGGTATTGTGAATCTCATGCTGGACCGGAAGCCCCTCGTTCTGATTAACGCTGTTCTTGAAGAAGTTGAGCAGAGCCAGGCGCTGGCACTCGGAATTGCCTCCGATCAGCGCGTCATTCGTTCCAACCACGGGCGTACCTACAGAACAAGTGCCAAGCGGCGAGCTTAGGTTTGGCCGATTGAGATTTTCGAGAATCTGCTCGACCGCTCCGAAGAAGAACATCTTTTGCTTGATGATCGGACCGCCCACTGTTCCGCCAAACTGCTCGCGATGGAAGTCCTGGAGGGGCTTGCCGTCGGACGTGTCGGCGCTGAGCGCTTCCAGGCGTTGGAAGTGAAAGGCGCTGCCGTGGAACTGATCGGTACCTGATTTAGTGATCACGTTCACCACTCCGCCGGCGGTGCGTCCGAACTCAGCGGTGGCTCCGGTAGCTACTACCTGAAACTCTTTTACGGCGTCGAGAGTTATGTCGATGGCCGCCCGCTGTCCTCCGACTTGCTCGCCGAAGAAGCCGTTGTTGTAGTCGCCGCCGTCAAGGCTGATGTTGTTGTAGATTCCGCGTTGGCCGGCAAAGGTGATCTCGTCGCCATCAGGCCCCTGCACGATGCTTACTCCGGGAGTGAGCGTAAGCAGGTCTTCAAACTTTCTTCCCAGAATGGGAGTTTGCGCAATGGTGATGTTGTTCAGCGTGCTGCTTGATTCGGTCGCCGTCGTGTCGATGACCGTAGTGGCATTGACGGTGACCGTCTCGCCGGCGGAGGACACCTTCATCGTGAAGTTTAGAATCCTTGCCTGGCCGACAGTTAAATCGACGCCTTGAGTGACGACGGTCGAAAATCCTTCTTTCTTGGCGATGAGTTCGTATCGTCCCGGCGCTAGCGCGAGGAACGAGAACCTGCCACTCTCGTCGCTGGTTGTCGCTTGCCTTATTTGAGTATCAAGATTGTGGGCCTCAACCGAAGCCCCCGGTATTACCGCTCCGGACGGGTCAAGTACCGTGCCTTGGATGACGCCGCTTGTGATCTGGGTTTGAGAAAACGCAACGCTTGTCATCAGGAAAATGGCAAGCACGAACAGAGAGATACGACGCAGGGAGATCATTCGGGGCTCCTCATCACATTTCCGGCCACACGCGACCGGGAACTTCGTTCAGCTTCTTGGGAAGTCGCAGAATGTTAATCCAAAATTCACGTACTTGCACTATTCAAAATTCGAATTTCTGAGTGGCTGCGAACATTTGAGTGGAAAACCTGAGAGGGAGGCCCTGACGATAAAAAGCCTTCGCGGTTAGCAAGCCATGAACAAAAATATAGTGATCCCGCAATGGAACCCTGCGACATTTTTCCGCGTATTCACTAACGACAGCACACAAATGCCGTCTATAGATACGAGAGGAGAAATACAATGTTCGACGCAAAGTACAACTCACTGTTCGACAACGCGTGGTTCCGCATCGCTGTGAACTGTGCCGTGTTTGCGGTATGGGCTGGCGTAGCGTTTGGATCGTTGGCAGCCAAGTAGTGTTTGTACGGGGTTATTGGATTACTAACTATTAGGGCCCGTAGTACAAATACTCCGCATTCATAACCGGTCCTGATCGCTTGCGACGGGATCAGGGGCGGCTAACCGGCCGCCAAGTTTAGACGCCCTTTTGGGGTGACGAATAGTCAGGCGAAGGCAGGGCGTCTCCGCTGAAGTAATGGCGAACTAGGCCTTGGTCGCGAACTCGGCCTTGTTCGCAGCGGATGTGGCAGCGGCGCCGTATCGGGTTTCGACATACTCATCGAGAATCCCGATGAATTCCTTGACGATGTGATCGCCGCGCAACGTCGTCATTAATCTTCCATCCACAAATACTGGAGCCTTTGGCTCTTCAAACGTTCCCGGCAGCGAGATGCCGATATTGGCGTGCTTCGATTCACCGGGTCCGTTCACCACACAACCCATGACCGCGAGCTTCATCTCTTCCACACCCGGATATTTCTCTTTCCATACCGGCATACTGCTGCGTACGTGGCCCTGAATCTGCTCTGCCAGTTCCTGGAAGAAGGTTGACGTAGTGCGCCCGCAGCCCGGACATGCCGTAACCTGCGGAGTAAAGCTGCGAATTCCGAGCGACTGCAAGATTTGCTGCGCGACGAGTACCTCTTCCGTACGATCGCCGTTGGGAGCCGGGGTGAGAGAGACGCGAATGGTATCTCCGATACCTTGAGTGAGCAGCGGAGCCAGTGCTGCCGAGCTGGCGACGACACCTTTCATTCCCATTCCGGCTTCGGTCAATCCGAGATGGAGGACGTAGGAGCAGCGCGATGCGAGGCTGCGATAGACATCCAGCAGATCCTGTACGCCGCTGACCTTAGCGCTGATGATGATCTGGTCGGCGCGCAAGCCGTACTTCTCAGCAATGGCAGCCGAGTTGAGCGCGCTCACAACCATGGCTTCCATCGTCACTTCGCGCGCGTCCAGCGGCTCGGCAAGACGAGAGTTCTCGTCCATCATGCGTGTGAGTAACTGTTGATCGAGCGATCCCCAGTTAACGCCGATGCGCACCGGCTTTTGATTCTCGACGGCAACTTCCACCATGGTGCGAAAGTTCTCGTCGTCTTTTTTCCCAATGCTGACGTTCCCGGGGTTAATGCGGTATTTCGCCAGACTTCGTGCGCAGGCCGGATACTTCTTCAGCAGAAGGTGTCCGTTGTAGTGAAAGTCCCCAATCACCGGAACGGTGAGGGCGATCTTCTCCAGCCCTTCAACGATATGCGGTACCGCCTGCGCAGCCGCGTCGTTGTTTACGGTCACCCGGACCAGCTCCGAGCCGGCGCGAGCCAGCGCTGCAACCTGCTTAATGGTGCCGGCAATGTCGGCAGTATCGGTATTGGTCATCGACTGCACCACTACTGGTGCATCGCTGCCAACGCGCACCTGGCCGATATGAACGGTCGGGGTCTTTCTACGCTGAATCTGAGACATGGAATCTTTAGTTTAACAAAGAGCGTTCTAACCACGGAGACACGGAGGCACGGAGAACAGCCGGATAGAACCTCAAAGGGCAAGAACAAATACACAGGCTCTGGGGATTTGGCCCTGATCTCTTAGTGATCCTTCGTGGTTAGCGCTGGCTGTTCTCCGTGACTCCGTGTCTCCGTGGTTAGAACGATTTGTCTTTTCCCTCACGAAGCTGCTTCTTCCACCCGAGAATCCGCGCCTGATTTGCGGCCGCCTCGGCTTCGGGGATCATGCCTTTCTTTTGATACGCGATCGAAAGGCTGGTGTGGGCGAGGATGTCGTCGGGATCGAGTTCGACTAATCGCTTGGATATCTGAATCGACTCATCGAAGCGATTCGCGTCCTGATAGGCGCGAGCCAGGCCGTGTAACGCCTCGGAGTGGCACGGATCAAGCTCGAGGCATTTCTCGTACTCAGCGACAGCTTGGTCGTGCTTGCCCTCAGCGAAGAAATCGAGCGCCGCGTAGTAATGATCTTCAGCCTGCTGCCTGGAGTCGGACATGAACAAAAAAGTCTAGCAGTTTTGAACCGCTATACTGCCAATCGAGAGAATGAAGAAAGTTCTGCGATTCATTTGGATTGCCACGCGTGGCCATCGATTGGCTCCGTGGCGGAGTCCGTACTTGCGTTGGAGAATTGAAACCTACACCGGCCTAAAGATGGACAAAATCGGTTTCATCGAATTCTGGGGATTTCTTTGGCGCGAGCGTCGCGAACTGAAGCGATTTCTGGAGTGGACGGCGACGATGGAAGACTACGCGCGCCCGAAGCCTAAAAACCCGTAATTCGTCGCGCAATCAGTTCCACTAGAACTGTCATCCTGAGCCCCTCTTTTGGGCGAAGGATCTCCCGCGATGCTTCGGACTTCAAATGCCATTTCCTGGCTCTTCGGCCAAAGAGTCCGATTTAGCGGATTTCAAATTGAAAAAAACTAAAGCACGGCCAAAGAGCTACGAGGCAGCATTCGAGTCAGATACATCGCGGGAGATCCTTCGCCCAAAAGAGGGGCTCAGGATGACAGTGAGAGACGTTTGAGAATTAACCCAAAACTACCGTTACATCACTTCCCCGATCCGCCCCTGCCAGACGATTCGCCGCGGCACGATTGGCCGAAATCTCCAGATATCCCATGCTGCCGAGGATTCCGAACAGCTCTCCAGGTGTAGCTTGCGCGTAGGCATTCTTCATTTTTGTGATTTCAGCTTTGCCCACGGTGACCTTGAACGAAGGCGGCGCCTCCTCAAATAGCTGTGGAATGTCTTTAGCGGTGATGTTGGTGATGAGATTCCCGAACTTGTCAGTCTTCAGCACGACGCCCTTGAAGCTCTTTTCATCAATCGGTTTTGGTTTCGGCGCGGCGAAGCGAATGTAGTCCGTGATCTCTTCGCCGAACTTACTGACTTCGACTCCCTTGCTCAGCCAGCCGGCACAGGCTGCAAAGACATCCCGTCCGTGGAAAGTCTGACTGACCGGCTGCAGAAAGTAGTGTTCGGCGGTCACGTGCCTTACGCTCAGACGCTCGGAGCGCTCGTAGACCAGAGACAGCACTCCGTTATCAGGCGCTAAGAAAACCTGTTTCTCGTTGGTGACGAGAATAGGCCGGCGCTGTGATCCGACCCCGGGATCGACGATCACGACATGCAGAGTGTCGGAAGGGAAGTACGAGGCTGCCTGGGCGATGGTAAGAGCGCCATCGAGAACGTCGAAAGAATTCACCTCGTTGCAGATATCAACGATCTGCGCCTGCGGGTTGATGTTAAGGATCACGCCTCTCATGGTGCCGACAAAGTGATCGTTGAGTCCAAAGTCCGTAGTGAGTGTGACTAGTCGGTTGGGCAAGAGCGATCCTCAGAGAGTTGAGCTAACTATAGAAGCTGCGCGAAGTTAACTTGCGCACACAGGGAAGTCAAGAATGCAATCGCGAGTTGTCAGTCGCGAGTAATCAGTAGGTTCATTCCGAAGAAAATTCATCGGCCTCGGATGACAATGCCGTAATCACATCGTCGTCCACGTCCCAACGTTTTAAGACCTTGAAGATAGTGCCCTGAGAGAATCCAGCCCGCACCAGCATGCGAAAGATGCGCGCCGATTCACGTTCGTTCTGCGGCTTCTTACGCCGTTTACGCTCCAGGAACTGACGCGCGAGCTTCTCCTCGTTTACATCCTCATACGCAGCATCAACCGCTTGCTGGATGACTTCGCTGTGGACGCCCTTGATCTTGAGATCGGTGACCACGCGTCGGCGTCCGAATTTCTCGTTGCTCTGCCGGTATTGGGAATAAGACGCCGCATAGCGGGCATCATTCAGGAATTTCTGTTCTTTGAGCTTGGCGATTACCGCCTCTACTGCCAGGGCCCCATCCTCATTAGGCTCAGCTCGCAGCCGCAAGAGCCGCTTCAGCTCCGCTACCGTTCGCATCTTGCGCGCCAGCGAGCCGACAGCATAGTCATACAGCTCCACATCGGTCAGGGTCCGCTTTCGCCTGGTTCCAGGGAACGACATGGGCAAAGGGTAGCAGAGACACGTGGAACCTTTGCTGCCAAAGTGCGTTGACGAATTTTCCTGAGACTCCAGAGGTTAGTGGTCATCCGATAATCGCGGTTGAGATAGACCTGGATTCCATGCGTGAATCAAAGCGATACTCGAAGGTCGCGGTCGAAATTCGGCAGGCGAGGGAAGGGGACGAGCAGCCCATTCTGAAGTGTCTGGCGGAGGCCTTCGAGCCATATCGTGAGCAATACACTGCTGGAGCTTATGCCGATACTGTTATCGATGAGGGCGCGCTCAGTGCGCGCATGCAGACAATGCATGTGCTGGTTGCGATCTCGAACGGAGAAATCATTGGAACAGTTGCCGGAACGGAATCTCACCCTGGCGAAGGACATCTTCGCGGCATGGCTGTGCTGCCGCAATACAAAGGCTCTGGAGTTTCCGCAGAACTGTTGGCCGCGATTGAAGCCTGGTTACGAGCACGCGGATGTGTTCGTGTCACCCTCGATACGACACAGCCGCTACTGACCGCAATGAGGTTCTACGAGAAGCACGGGTACGTTCGCTCAGGGCACGTCTCGGATTTCTTTGGTATGGCTTTGATTGAGAACGTGAAGGACATCCGATAGTCTGAAGCCACTTTTCGCGAATTTGCCATTCATCGGTTGATGAAACGATTGAAGTTTGATGAGACCACTGAAGCAAGAATGAGCTTTCCTTTACAGCTCTGTCATCCTGAGGCCCGAGGTTGGCCGAAGGATCTCCCGCGATGTGTCGATCTTGAATGCTCTTTCCTGGCTCTTCGGCCAGAGACTTCATTTTGGCTGAGCCCAATTACGACAGAGCGGAACTGGGCCAGAGAGCCGCGACGCAGCGTTCGAGTCCTAAGCATTCCGGGAGATCCTTCGCCCGAAATCACGGCTCAGGATGACAATCTGATTTCTTTCGGGCCGAATTTGGAGTTGAAAGATTTTTGTCAACGAGAAATCAGAGATAGGAAATCAGATTCGTCGAATCACTTGATTCAGCAATTCGACGCTCTTCCCGAGTTGGTCCAACTCCACCTCTTCGCAAGGCTGGAGCGCCTTCGCCAGGGACTCCACCCGCCGCTTCTTTCCCGCAAGTAACAAGGCCTTGCCGCGGCGAGTCGGAGTAATCAGAATCGACCGTGCATCCTCTCTTGCCCGCGCGACCCGCACGAGGCGCTCGCGCTCCATCGCCGCAATCAGGCGGCTCATGGTCGGATTCTTCACCTGCTCGGCTGCCGCAAGCTCGGCCAGCGTGAGCGGTCGTCCAGAAAATACGAGTACAGACAACGCCGATAGCTTTGCCGGACCGATTCCACTGGCGAGGTCCTGAATGCGCAAACGCCGCAGCAGGTGAATGGCCGCAGAATGCAGCCGGTCGGCAAGCTCCAATTCGCGCTTTTCCTTTGCCGTTGACATCTTCTCGGCTAGATAGTTAGCATAGCTAACTAATTAGATCGTAGCACGCTTATGGAGGTTTGTATGCTGGCTGGAACCCAGATCGCACTCGACAAGATTGGGCAAATTGCCATCCTGGTAAAGGACATCCCACGCGCCACGGAGTTCTATCGCGACAAGCTGGCGATGAAGTATCTGTTCTCTGCTGGCAATCTTGCGTTTTTCGATTGTGGCGGCATTCGGTTGATGCTTGATAAGCCGGAGAAGGTTGAAGTGGGAACTTCAGTCATCTATTTCAAAGTTCCCGAGATCCACCAGGCGCATGAACAGATAAAGTCCCGCGGAGTTGAATTTGTCGACAAGCCGCACCTGATCGCGAAGTTGCCCGATCATGACTTGTGGATGACATTCTTCCGCGACAGCGAAGGCAATCTGCTGGGCCTAATGAGCGAAGTGCGCCCACCGAAGCCTTGAAGCCCTCCGCCTCGTCGTAGAGACGCAGCATGCTGCGTCTCTACCATGCTGATGCGTCTGCCATGCAGCCGATTAATACTCGACATTGACTAGAAACAGCCCGCTGGCCGGGGCTGTTGGTCCAGCATCGGAGCGCCGTCGAGCCGCAAGGATCTCAGGAATGGAATCAGCAGCCAAGCTACCTTTGCCCACAAGAAGAAAAGTTCCGACAAGATTGCGTACCATGTGGTGAAGGAATCCGTCGCCCCGCACTCTGTAGACGAATAGATCGCCCTGGCGGCTCCATTCCGAAGCGAAGATCGTGCGCACGTTGTCGAGCTCTTCGTCATCTTTTCCACGCTCCGGATCAACCGCGGCAAAGCTGGCGAAATCGTACCTTCCGATTACGCGCCCAGCAGCCTCCGCTATCGCGTCCTCGTCTAGCGGATACGGATGATGATGAACATAACGCGCCATAAACGGCGGGCAGACACCACCGCGAAAGATTCGATACTCGTAGGTCTTGGCTGTCGCGGAGTGGCGCGCATGAAATTCCGGCTGTACTTCCTCCACTGCTGTCACTCTTACTGAAACCGGCAGCGTGTGATTGAGCGCTGTAAGCAGATTTTCTGCGGGGATCGGCGATTCCAATGCGAAGCTCGCAACTTGCGCGAGCGCATGGACGCCCGCGTCGGTTCGTCCTGAGCCTTGAGGCAGAACGCGCTCACCGGTCACCCGTTCGATGGCGTCGGACAGCGTGCCTTGAATCGTCGGCCGCTGCGGTTGAACTTGCCAGCCGCAAAAGTCGGTGCCGTCATAGGCGAGTGTGATTTTGAATTTTCTAGCTATCCCGTCGTCCCTGTCGTTTTGATGCCCTGTCGAGCGTCTTATCTACGCCGGCAGGACTTTCTTAGAGGTCAGCAATGTAAAAAAGCAGCTAAGAATGAATCGAAATCCCAGTCTATTCATCGAAGGAAATCGTAGCCGTAATCTTAAGGGAGTGCCATCCGCGTCGTTGGCCTGATTTATACTAGGCGCTTCCCACTTTATACTAGGCGCTTCCCACAACGAATCATGGCCGGCGCTATGTTCGGGCTGTGATGGAACTTATCCGTCCAACGGATCGTATTTCAGGTTTGACCCGGGACAAACGATTTGTGATGACAATTCTCGGGTCGCAGCAGTTTCAATCTCGTTCACTTCCAAGGCAATTGGAGATCGCACATGTGTGTGTTGTGTTTCAAAGGAAATAAGAAGAGCATGCGCCGCATCGCCGCTGGCGTTGCCCTCACCGGCGGCCTACTGCTGGGACGTTCGCTCCTCGCTCAAGAGGCGCCCAATGCGCCAACCCCCCAGCATGCGACGGCTACACAGACCAGCCGTGGTGAGTCCTTTGGAGGACTGAACTACGCCAACGGATACAGCTTCCTGAAGGGCCCGATAGCTCCATACAAGACGCGGAACGTACCCGCTCCGAATCTAGCGAACTCTCCCCGTATGGACCAGCTAGTTCGCGATGGAAAGATCTATCTCTCGATGTCGGACGCGGTCGCTCTTGCCCTGGAAAACAACCTCGATCTGGCAATCGCGCGCTATAACCTGCCTATTGCCGATACCGATATCCTGCGCACCAAGGCTGGACAGGGATTCCGCGGTGTAAACACTGGGCTGGTTCAGGGTACGCCTGGGGGGCAAGGTGGCACTGGAACCGGCACGGGCAATCAGGGTGCAGGCGCCGGTGGTACGACGAGCGGGGCCGGCGGAGCCGGCACTGGTACTTCGGGAATTGTGTTGTCAACCGCCGGAGCAGGTCCCGGCGTGCCGCAATTCGATCCTGCGGTGACCAGCACTCTCACCGAGGAACACGCGATCTCGCCACAGGCCAACCAGGTATTCACAGGAGTTCCCAACCTGCAGTCGAATACCGGCACGGTAAACTTCAGCTACAACCAGGGATTTTCACCCGGCACGAACCTGTCCGTAGGCTTTCAAAACAATCGGCAAACCACGAACAGCCGATTTAACACTCTGAATCCAACGTTGAATTCGAGTTTCCGCGCGACGATCACGCAGCACCTGCTGCAAGGCCTTGGCTTGGGGCTGAACACGCGTTTCATTCGGATTGCCCGTAATAACCGCGAGATCGCGGACGTTGCTTTCCGCAACCAGCTTATCGAAACGATTTCCCAAATTGAAAATATCTATTGGGATCTCGTGAACGCCTATGAGAACGTAAGAGCCAAGGAGCGCTCGCTGGGGTTGGCCCAGAAGACCCTCTCTGACAATCAGAAGCAGGTTCAAATTGGGACCCTTGCCCCGATCGAAGTAGTTCGGGCGCAAAGCACGGTCGCAGCGAATCAGCAGGGACTGATCGTGGCGCAAACCAACCTCCAACTACAGCAGCTGCTGATGAAGAACGCGTTGTCCCGCAACCTGTCTGATCCGATTTTGGCCGCTGCCCCGGTGATCCCCACAGACACGATGGCGATTCCGGCAGAGGAACCGGTAACCCCAATTCAGGACTTGATCAACGATGCGTTGTCGCATCGTCCGGACCTCGCCCAATCGCGCATTGATCTCACGAATCGCGAGATTAACCGCAAGGCGGCGGGGAATGGCGTGCTGCCCAGCATCGACCTGGTAGCGTTCTATGGGGGTAACGGACTGGGAGGAACGCAGAATTCGTTGGCGGCATGCGGTCCAGGTTCGAATCCCCTCTTTTGCACTCCGCCCGGAACTATCCCTGCACATGGATTCGGCAATACTTTTGGCGACCTGTTCAACAGTACCGCTCCCGACAAAGGCCTGGGACTGCAAGTGAACATTCCGATCCGGAACCGCTCTGCCCAGGCTGATCAAATGCGCTCGGAACTCGAGCTGCGCCAGGCTGAAATGCGTCTCCAACAACTGCAAAACCAGGTTGCGATCTCAGTGCGCAACGCGCAGTTCTCCTTACAGAACAACCGCGCACTGGTCGAAGCCGCTGACAAGGCTCTTGAACTCGGGCAGCAGAGCCTGGACGCCGAGCAGAAGAAGTATGCGCTTGGCGCCTCTACCAACTTCGCCGTGTTGCAAACTGAAAGTGATCTGGCCACTGCTGACAGCAATCGCGTTGCGGCGCGCACGGCATACGAGAAATCGCGCGTCGAGCTCGACCGCGTAACCGGTTACACGCTCGTGCGCAATGGCATTGTGCTCGACGATGCCTTCAACGGAACGGTGACGAAGCAGCCAATTGTCCCTTACGTCACTCCGCGGACTGACACTACACCAACTCAACAGCAACAGAACCCACAAGGCGCGGCGCAGAATCAGACACCGCCGGTCGCACAGCAATCCCCGAAATAACTTCGGAAACATACACCTCCTCCAAGACTGTCATCCCTCGCGCGCCTTTTGCGCGGGGGATCTGCTTTTTGTGGATACTGCAGAACAGCCCATCCTCCACTCCGCGGTGAAGTTGCGTGAACATCGCAACATCATGGCTGCGGAGTGAGGGATGACAGTGTTTTGGAGCCAGCGGTTTTTCTTTGTGCTCACGAGTCACGAAAGTTATCCTGACCCGGCATGAGTCTCTCCGTGGTGATCATCACCCGAAACGAAGAGAGCAACATCGGACGCACGCTGGCGAGTGTCGCCTGGGCTGACGAACGCATCGTCGTCGATTCAGGATCAACAGACCGCACGCTCGAAGTTGCTCGCGAGCAGGGCGCCAAGGTTTTCGCAGAGGCATGGAAGGGTTATGCGCAGCAGAAAAACTCAGCGATCGCCAAGGCCTCCGGTGACTGGACCCTCTCGATCGACGCAGACGAGGAAGTCTCTGCAGAACTCGCCGAGAGCATAAAACGAGTGGTGGGAAATGCGACGCCCAACGTTTCGGGATACTTCATTTCTCGACGCAACCTGTTCCTCGGCCGGTGGATTCGCCATGGCGGTTTCTATCCCGACCGCAAGCTCCGCCTCGTTCAACGCGGCAAAGGAGAGTTCGTAGAACGAGCCGTGCACGAGACCATGCGCGTCGAGGGCCCCACCTCCGTGCTCCAAGGCGATCTCATTCACAACGCGTATCCAACTCTGACGGCCTATATCGAAACCATGAATCGATATTCCTCGTTAGGTGCAGAAGTGCTGGTACAAAAGGGACAGGTGAGCCAGTCCTTGCCATCGTTCTTTTGGAACGTCCGAGTTCGGCCCGTGGTGAATTTCATCTGGAATTACCTTTTCCGCGCTGGGTTTCTCGATGGAAGAGAAGGATTTCTGCTGCACCTCTATCACCACGGATATGTGAGCTGGAAGTACGCAAAGGCGTGGGAGGCAGCGCGAGCCGGCAACAAGCAATAAGCGATAGGCAATAGGCGAAACCAGATGCAAGAGACGAAAGCGCTCGATTTTTCAGAATTTGAGGTCCTAACCTTTGACTGCTACGGCACCTTGATCGATTGGGAAACTGGAATTCTCCGCGCACTTCGCCCAATCATTGAGCGACACAAGGTACGGGCCAGTGACACCGAGCTGCTCGAAGCTTACGCTTCAGCAGAAAGCAAGGCAGAGTCAGGAGAGTTCATGCCGTATCGGCGTGTTCTCGAGCAGGTTGTGCGGGATCTTGCGGCGAAGTGGGGCTTTAGCGTCAGTTCAGATGAGCAACATTCGCTTCCGGAGTCGCTGAAAACCTGGCAGCCATTTCCGGATACTGTTGCAGCACTTCGCAGGCTGCATCGGCGCTACAAACTGGCGATCATCTCGAACACTGATGACGATCTATTCGCTCATACCGCCAAACTTCTTGAAGTGCCTTTCGATTTTGTGACCACCGCCCTCGAAGTTCGAAGCTACAAGCCTTCATTCAATAACTTTCAGCGGGCACTGGAGAAGATGACAGTCGGCAAAGATCGTGTTCTACACGTAGCGCAAAGCCTGCATCACGACATCGAACCCACGCGTACTCTCGGCATTCATTCTGTGTGGGTAAATCGAAGACAAGGAAAGTCCGGCACTGGAGCTACCGTGGAGTCATCAGCAAAGCCGGATCTGGAAGTTCCTGATTTGAAAACGCTGGCCGATCTCGCAGGATGCTAGAGACGGATTCACCACGGAGACACGGAGGCACGGAGAAGAATGTAGGGAGAACTTCTGGAGCCTGCTCGACCAGATTTCGGGAAGCCCAGATCCGGCAACAGCTTTCCTCTGTGCCTCCGTGTCTCCGTGGTGAATCGGTTTTGTGGTCATAAAAACGAAAAGACCGCCCGGCAAATAGGCGGCCTTTTCTTTCAAGGGAGAATAGTTCCAACGGAGGCAAAGCCATCAGAACTTTCTGGACGAAATCTTATGGTCGTGCACAGGGGGTGTCAAGCGAATTTTCTGACACAAATGCCTTATAAATCAATGATTTACGAAAATTGTTCCCTGCATCGAAAATGTGGCAGTTGCTGGCGCACTTTTCCCACTGCAGTCGCTAATAGCAGCTGTTTCAATGACTTAGCTTGATTTCGATGATTAGTCCCGTAAATTCAGGGTAATGACGTTAGCGTCCTCTGGACGGTCGAAAAAGCGGTCTGGATAGAGTTTTTTAAGGATGACGCGCAGTCCTCCGAAGACCAGCCCGAATACAAGTGCGACGGCGAGGATCAATCCAATGAGTCCAAACGCCGCAACGATGAGATTGCCAATGTTGTCTTTTCGCGTGAGGAAGGTCGGCTCGTTGTAGGTGACATCAGCCTCGTAGTTCACTGAAGAGAGCAGGGAACTTACTTCGGATCGCGAAGCCTGACCGCTCACGATCACCAGCAGCGGTCCGGTTCTCTTGATTGAAAAGCTTCCTGCGCCACTCGCCTCAAGGTTTGCGTGATTCTGTTCGATGTTCCGCAGTTGCGTTCCCGCGATCTGCGGCGTCGGATAGGAGATCAGCGTGAGTTTCGCTTCGCCTTCATCGCTCTTGTAGAGAGCTGTCAGGACCTCTGGACTCTTGGAGAAGTCGATGGCAGAAGAGGGAAGCGGAGACGCAACCTGGTCGTATGACCTTGGACCCGTCGCGAACTTGACCGAATGCTCGATGAACGAAGGCTGCGGAAGCCAATGTGCGAGGCTCGGAGGCTGCGCCAGATTGCCGGCCGGCTGCGGAAGACCGGCAGCCAATTCACGCAATTCCGCTGCCGACATCGCATTCACACGATCAAACTTCGCCTCGATGACGATGTTGCCCTGCATGAACAGCACACGATCTCCGGCCCACTCACCATGGCGTCCAATATCCTCTGTTCGCATACCGGGCTGGCTGTAGAGCGAGTACCCGCCATAGGCGCCAGTAGCGTCGTCGAAGCGCGCCGCGCGCACACTGAGCTTGCGATCGCCCTTCGCGTAGTTCGCCGATTGAAAATCACTAAAGCCGTATTCCTTGAGCACACCCGCCAAACCGGCGTCAGCATCAGCGGGATTGGAGCTCGTCTTCGCCGTCGCAGCTTCCTGCTGCCATCCGGCAAAGGCTTGAGGAAGGATCGGAGAGTTCGCGGCGTGGGTAACCGAGGCAAACGCGATAACTAAGGCAAGTAGTTTGACGGAAAGTCGCATGTACAAAGCTGGGATCGACAGATACAGTCTATTAGACACCACCTGTGCGGTGCACGATTCCGATTTGGCCTTGTGGCATAGCCGGCCTCGGCCTACTGCTGGGCAGCAAACCGACATCACTGCACGATCTGCCGGGGGCATGGCTGCGAGGTTGGCACGGTAAGGCCAGCCAAGCTAGAGCGGGATGGCTGAGCCTCGGTCTGTGGAGTGGGACTCTGGCTGCCGAGAACTCAAGTCTGACTCCCTTTTGAGTTGCTTACGCAGTACAAACCCAATGTGAGCGGCAATCAGAAACCCAATTTGGTAAGTCAAGTCGTACTGTAGCATCCCAAACGTGTACAGCGGAGAATGTCCCCACCATAACGAGCCTGCGGTGGCCACCGCACTAATCCAACCCAAGACCAGCGTCCAAGCTGGCTTTACGATAAAGAGCAGAGCAGCAAGAGTCATGGAAAAAGCGATGCACTGGTGGACCACTACGGGCTTGACAAATACCTGCTCTGCAAAGATCACGATGTCCTGCAGGACTGTACAGAGCGTTATAGCTACGCCACAGATGCCAATGCCAACCTTAATTAGTCGAGCTTTTTGCTGTCCCGTCATCTGTCAGTGAACCCCTGTTCCAGGTGCGAGTGGACCGCCAGGTATCAGACCCAAATATTTGAGCCACAACGTGACTGCAGCTGCTCCATACCCCTTGATGCCCTTGGCCGCATCGTATAGTGTCTGGTTGCACTTTTGAAGCGCGGCAGCTTGAGCAAGACTCCCCGTCCCGGGTGTGCCGATACTATTTATGTCCGCTGTCGCACGAACCGCATCGTAGCACGTATCGTGGGCGTGACACGCAGCATCTAGCTCGTTAAGCTCGGGTCCGCCACCGCCTTTTCCACACCAGTGGGTACCGAAGAAAAGAATTGGTTAGGATCATAGTCTGTGGGTCTGCTCAAAGCTGAAATAGGCCGATGTGGTCTGCATCCATCAGCCTCGAATTGCGTGCCGGGTTTCGCGGCACGCATCGAGTTGAGGCTGGCAGGAACTGCCGGGAAGAAGTTTTTGGTAATTGAGCCCCGGGTAGGGCGGCACTCTTCTTAGAACGTGTCGCCCTTCCAGGGCTCAAATCTATGCGCTGTTATCCCGGCACTGGGTGCCGGGCTCAAATCTATTCGTGCCGCGAGACGCGGCACGCAATCTCTGACGCTGCAGCACCCTGTTTTCAGGCTTCTACGCAGCGATACCGAACATTTTCAAGGCTTGAGCGTTTCAGCTTCGCCCCAACTCGGATTCGTTGAGGGAATGTCAGAAGAAATCGCAATGTGCGTTGGTTACTGCCCGGCCGCAACGGGCTGTTTCGCGCTCGCCACCTTAATTCCACTGAGCCCCTGGGCGTAGCGCGACACGCCGCGGTAGAGCGATTCAGCGACGCGCTGGCGGTATTCAGGTGTACGCAGCTTGCGTTCGTCCGTTGGATTGCTCACAAACGAAATCTCCGCGAGAACCGAGGGCATGTTGGCTCCGATGAGCACGATGAACGGCGCCTTCTTTACTCCACGATCTCTTATCCCCGGACTCTTCGCCGCTTCCCCGGCATGGAGCGCCTTCTGCACATTGGCCGCGAACTCGCGCGATTCATCGATCTTGTCTTTCAACGCGATCTTCTTCACCAGGTCTTGCAGGTCATGCACCGAGGTCTCAGAGACGGAATTCTCGCGAGCCGCAACTTCCAAAGCCTCTGGCGATGAGGTGAAATTCAGGTAGTAAGTCTCTACTCCACGCGCTGAAGGATCGGAGCTGGAATTGGCGTGGATCGAGATGAACAGATCCGCCTGATTCTGATTCGCGATAGCCGTCCGCGTCTCCAGCGGAATGAAAGTGTCATCGTGTCGTGTGTACACCACATCCGCGCCGAGCTTCTGCTCCAGCAATTTGCCCAGGCGCAGCGCCACGTCGAGTACGAGATCTTTTTCCAGCAGTCCGTTTGGACCGATAGTCCCGGTGTCGTGTCCGCCATGGCCTGCGTCGACGACGATCTTGCCGATCTTCAGTCCCAGCGCCCGAACAAGCGACAAATCGCCATCCGCTGTTGGCTTTGCCGTACGAGTCGCGCTGGCGACCACTGTTGGCTTGCCGTTGCGTTTCTTTTGACCTTTCTCTGCGGTCAGCGACGACTCAGAGGACTTCTTGGCTGGTTCTGCGTCCTCAGTCTTCTCGCGTTTTGCGACTCTCTCGACAACGGCGTCACTCGTGGGCTTGCTTGTCGCCTTTACTTGCTTAGGATCGTCGCTTAGCGAAGCGATCTCAGCCAAACCGAGATCGCTGCTTTCCATGGGTACTTCGGTGCGCTTCGGAAGAACTGGTTTCTTAGGAGTCGCCTTAGCGCTCGTGGTCGGGGCTGATTGGTCATCTTCTTCGTCGTCCGAATCTGCGGACGCTGGACTCTTCCGGCTGGCGGCAACCGTCTTGGTGTCAGTTCTCTTTGTGACGGCAGCTTGCGGTACTCCGGTAGACGAGTTGGAGCGAGGATCCGAAGTCGGACTCTGTGAACTCGCCGTCTGCACCTGCGGCGCAGCCTTCTTACCGTGAACGTCGATGATCAGCCGATACGGATTCGGCAGAAGGA
Source organism: Terriglobales bacterium (assembly GCA_035567895.1). Taxonomy (NCBI): domain Bacteria; kingdom Pseudomonadati; phylum Acidobacteriota; class Terriglobia; order Terriglobales; species Terriglobales bacterium. The sequence continues at coordinate 48,130 of DATMPC010000059.1, forward strand.
ACGCCGAGTACTCAGCCAGGTTGTCGACTTCCAGCACCACGCGAGCCATGTTGGCTTTGTACTGCGCAACGCGGACTTTCTTCAGGAGCCCGTCTTCAATGTTGTAGCTCTTGCCGATCAGCTCCGAGGCCAGCCGGCTGTCATGCAAGTCGAAGAAGATGCGATCGGGAGAAGGAACCCTTCCCGCTTCATACTTCACTTCATCTTCGAGATCGATCGCGATGCGGGTGTAGTCGGGCGTTGACCAATAACGCAGGCTCGTGACGCGCGGCAGTCCCTGGCGCTTCGAGGCGACGGTTTTCAGCGGCGGAGAGCTCGGCTCCTCATCATCGGCCTCGTCACGATTTGCTTCCCGTCGCTTGCTAGATGCGACCTGATCCTTGCTCTTCTTGCTGGGAGCACTGGGACGCTTAGCTTCTTCGTCCATCTCACGAAGAGCGGCTTTGGCTTGCTGAGCGAGCTCATGATTGGGATATCGCTTAAGGAACTCTTCAAAGGTTTCCTTGGCGATAGCCAGTTCGTTCAAGTCCTCACGATAGATCTGGCCGATGCTGAGTAGCGCCCCAAAGCGATACTTGCTCCCGGGATATTCCCGTCGCAGGAATTCATACTGCCCAATAGCAGACTTGAATCCCGTTTTGTCGTCATCGAGGCGAGCTTGCTCGGCAAGAAGTTCGGCGACTGCGAGCACGCTGGCATCCGCGCGTGTCGATGTTGGAGCCAGGTGATAGACCTTGCGGAAAGCGTCGATTACGCGGTTGTAGTCTTCGGTGTCGCGATCGCCTTCAGGACGCCCGTTGAGCGCTTCGCGCATCTGAACGGCCTTGTGATAGGAGTCGAGCGCGATGTGTTTTTTGCGCGCAACACTCATCGCTTCCGCGCGTCCTGCATGGAGGAAGATGAGGAGGCTTGCGGCCACTAGAGTCCAGATTGCGAAGTGACGAGTCGCGCTGCTGACTGACCTGCCGGACATTCTCTGCATCCCTGTTGCACCCAGCATCAGGTGCGATTCAACGTTTGCTGCCGGGCAGTTCGAAGGGCTGCAGTTGCGAACCCTACTCCATATCGCTGACCGACAAGTGTCCTTCGGCATCCCTCTTTACCTGCAGGGGATGTCCGGGTGTATTGAGTCGTGCTGTGTTCGACCCATATATACCTGTGATGCGCTTTACATAATTCCGAGTTTCTGAATATTTCGGAATTCCCCGGCTGCGCCGCACCGCGCCAACGCCGGCGTTATATGCCGCTAACGATAACTCTACATTACCGTTATAGGAATCGAGCAACTCTTTAAAGTGGCGCACTCCGGCGTCCACATTTTGTGCAGGATCGTAGGGATTCCGCACATTCAATGACTTAGCGGTGCGCGGCATGAGCTGCATCAATCCGATGGCGCCTTTCCGCGAGACCGCATGCGGATTGAAGTTCGACTCAACCTTGATGATGGCGCGTACCAAATTGGGATCGACGGAATGCTCTGTGGCGGCTTGCTCGACGATCTTGTCGATCCACTCCGATCCGTTCGGAGGCAACGATGACTCTGTGTAATGAACACGTCCCAGAGCAGGATAGTTGCGCGGGGCAGCGGCTGTTTGCCCTGAGGTCGACGAACTCTGCACCTGCTCTGACGCCAAACGCAGAGCATTGCCGCTCGCAGCAAAATTAGGATTCTTCAACGCAGCCTGGCGCAGCAACCTGCGGACATCTTGCGCCGCAGATTGCGCTGCCTTGCGCGAATGCGAATACATCGGCGGCACCGGTTTCCAGCGATGCTCGCGGTTGCTCCAGTAATAGTATTCGGAGTTCAGCGGAGGGGCGGTCTGCACGGCCCTTTCCGGCGCGTTTTCGTACACCAGGCGCCCGTCGCTTGTTTGCGAAGCGACGATGGTTTGCGCGTGCGTGGCGGAAGGGAGGCCGTTCAGGAACAAGCCTGCATACAGGACCGAAATCAGGTGTCTACGCATCTAGTTCTCATCTCCGAACGAGCTGCCAAAAAGTCTCGCGCGGTCCGACAAGGACCTCATTTCGCCGCACTTAGCAGACGGCCCCAAAGTGAGCGTACCCGCCGGGCGGTCTTCACCTAACCCCAAATCCTGACGGAGAAATACATCCAGAGTAGGTCGATTATAGGGGGCTTAAGCACCTGAAACAATTACCAGAAGGACAGGAACCAGCAGGGTGAATAGCGAAAACTTACATACAAAACCGGCAGAAAACCCGAAGAACGAGGCCGTAGGTTGTTGAGGACATTACCAAAGTGTCTAGGAGCAGGAGTTGGGGCTCGACAGCTCCTTTGGGATCGCCAAAAAGCAACTACTCACGCAGATGAACGCTGATTAACCGATGGACGCAGATCACGCTAATACTCCTAAATCCCGCACTCCAAAAAAATCTGCGTGAATCCCTAAAATCTGCGTTCATCTGCGTGAAGCAGTTGCTTTTGGTTTTGACCTGTTTCACTAATCGCGACGCGGCACATACCCAGTGCGGTAGTAAACCTGCAACGGCAGAAAATCCTCCGAGCGGGTGACCTTCACTTTGATCTTGCGCCACTTGCTGTCTTCCACAGCACGACTCGGGCGATACCCCAGAATGTACTGATTGCGCAGTTCGCGGCTGGCGCGGGCGGCAGCGTCGGGAATGCCCGCAGGATTATCAAGCACGATCGCCCGGCCGCCAGTCGATTCGGTGACCTCAGTTAACCACTGCCGCCCGAATCGTTCTTCCAGCTTTTTCGTGAGCAGGAGAGTCGGCGCATCGCAAACGTCGATGGCGTAGATCTCGGTGTCCGACTCGCGCGCAAGCTTCTTGATCTGCCGCAAGCTGTGACGGCTATTGTTGTCGCCACCGTCGGAGATGACCAGAAGCGCCTTGCGTGTGTACCTGGCATGCCGAAGCTTGGCGAGTCCCATGTAGATCGCGTCGGCGAGCGCGGTATTGCCTTTGGGCTTTGCCGCCGCCAGCGCAGCGTGGATGTCCTCGAATGACTGCGTGGTGTCCGCGAGCAGCTTCGGCTTATCCGCGAAGGTGATGACGAAGTAATCATCCTGGGGATTCGCATTGTCGAAGAACTCCGACGCGGCCTCGCGCACCTCGTCGATCTTGTTCGCCATGCTGCTGCTGAGATCCACCAGAATCCCAACCGAAAGAGGCGCATCTTCGGTATTGAAATACTGGATTTTCTCCTCGCTCCCCCCCTCATAGAGCTTGAAGTTGTGCCGGGCGAGATCGACGACTGGATGGTTCTTCACGTCAGTCACAGTCACGGGCACGAGAACCATCTCAACATCCACGCGCAGACGGCCCGGCGTCTGCGTCGATCTGCGTTCTGCACGCTCCGCCTTGGTGCGTGGAACGATGTGGATATCGTCACTGGATTGCGCGGCAGCGGATGTGGCAACCAGGAAAGCGAAGAGCACGACGTATCCGCTTCGCCAAAGGTTCTTTTTCCTGCATTCGGTCGATCGTGAAGAAGGTGCAGCGGGGAGAGATACCGCGAACAAAGATAAAGCCATGACAGAGTCCCTGAGAAATGTGCCCGCGATTATGTCCCAGGGGCAGGCGTCGAGGAAAGGGTTATTTCGAGTGGTCTTTAAGAATTGCGTTTCTTGACACTTGAGCCGAGCTTGAAGATGCCAAACCCGCGAAACTCGTTCACAAAGAAACTGCCCAGCCCCAAGATACTGTCATCCCCCGCTCCGCCGCGCGAGCGATTGCGTGACGAGAACTCTACTGCGGAGCGGGGGATCTGCTGTTGTTTGCGGTACGACAAACCTAAGAACAACAGATCCCCGCGCGAAAAGCACGCGCAGGGATGACAGTCTCTGTAGGGAGTGGGCACTGTCTGCAGCATGTCACTGTTGACACGAAGACTGTCGTCGGATGTCGCTCTAAGCAACTTGCCTATTGTAAGTAGCCACTCGCACCCCTAGCATAGAATTCCCAATTCATTTCTCAATGGCGAATCTTTCAGAGTGGCTGCCGAAATCGGTTCTCTGCTTGCGGAGCTACACGCTCCAGAAGCTCCTTTCCGATCTGCTCGCGGGCATCACCGTAGGACTGGTGGCCCTGCCTCTGGCTATGGCGTTTGCCATCGCCTCGGGGATGCCGCCGGAGGCGGGCTTGTACACGGCAGTCTTCGCGGGCGGCCTCATCTCTGCTCTCGGCGGCTCGAGCACTCAGATCGGTGGACCCACCGGAGCGTTCGTCGTTGTCGTGGCTGGAATCATTGCCCGTTATGGGATTGAGGGCCTCTACATCTGCACGTTGCTGGCCGGAATCATTCTGATCTTCATGGGCGTTACGGGACTCGGCACAGCCGTCCGCTTCATTCCGCGTCCGGTCGTTGTCGGCTTCACGAACGGGATCGCGATCCTCATCGCCAGCACTCAGGTCAAGGACTTCTTCGGCCTCCAGATCGATCATGTCCCCGGAGATTTCTGGGGACGCATGGTGGCGATCGTCAGGAACTTTCACACACTCTCCCCGATCGCGACCTCGCTGTCGGTAATTTCGCTCGCCGTCATCCTGCTGACTGCCCGCTACGTGAAGCGCGTTCCCGGATACATAGTTGCGCTGCTGGGCGGCACTGCGATCTCGGTATTGCTCAAACTGCCGATCGAAACCATCGGAACGCGATTCGGTGGAATTCCGTCCGGCCTGCCCAACCTGGCGATTCCGCCTCTGCACTTCAGCCTGATTCGCCCGCTGATCTCGCCGGCCATCACAGTGGCGATGCTGGGAGCGATCGAGTCGCTGATGTCCGCGGTCGTGTCGGATCGGATGAGCGGGGATCGGCATAATCCGAACGTCGAGTTGGTTGCTCAAGGCATCGCCAACGTCGCTTCTCCGCTGGTAGGCGGCCTCCCCGCGACCGGCGCCATCGCGCGAACCGCAACCAACATTCGTTCCGGAGCAAAGACTCCTGTTTCGGGAATGATCCATGCCCTAACCCTGCTGGCCATCCTGCTCTTCGCCGCGCCCCTGGCGAAGTTTATTCCACTGGCCGTGCTCGCGGCCATCTTGATGGTGGTCTCCTGGAACATGGGCGAGTGGAAACAGATTCCCGAACTACTGCGCCTGAGCAAGCTGGAAATCGCCGTGTGGTTGATCACGCTGCTGCTCACGGTCTTCGCCGATCTCACCGTCGCGGTCGAAATGGGAATGATCCTGGCAGTGTTGATTTACATCCGGAACGTCACCGCGACGACTACCGTGTCAGAAGTTACCAACGAGTATCTAGAAGACGGCCGTCTTCACATCCTGCAAGACAAGCAGATTCCGCCTTATGTAACCATACTGCGTATTCACGGCCCGTTCCTGTTTGGCTCATCCGACAAGATCAACGACATTTTGGGGAAGATTCCGGAGATGCCCGCGATCATCGTGGTCAGGCTGCGCAACATGACTGCGCTGGATGCGACAGGTCTGCAAGCCCTTCAGGAATTTGCCGACGCTGTGCACGAAACCGGGCGCGGACTGATTTTCTGTGGTGCGCCCTCGCAGCCCGCCAAGCTCATGCACCGTGCCGACTTTGAAGAACATATCGGCACAGGAAATGTATGTCCAAATGTGCAGGCTGCACTCGCGCGAGCCGCGCAAATATTCCAGGAGCTCCCCGAAGCCACGCGAACATTGGGTTTGCATCGGCGTCGCTCCGATCTGGTAGCGCATTCTGCGTCGCCGCAGGGCTAACAAGCTGCCTCATCGAGCGATCACACCGAACACTGTCATCCTGAGCCCCTCTTTCGGGCGAAGGATCTCCCGCCATGCATCATGCGGTTACGCGCTGTCATGGCTTTTTGGCGAGTACTTCTGGGCCGAAAAGCCACGATGCGGCAGGTGCATCCCATAGCTCGCGGGAGGTCCTTCGCCGGGCTCAGGATGACAATAGAAAATTGATTCGCAAATCGACGGAGTCCACGAATTGAGTTCCTCGATTCCTTACACTGATCCGTCAACAGGGCTGAGATACAGTAATGGCACCGCATGACCGAATTCACGAGAATCAGCCGGCTCCCGCCCTACGTCTTTAACGTAATCGGCGAGCTGAAGGCGGCCGCGCGCAAGCATGGCGAAGATGTGATCGACTTCAGCATGGGTAATCCCGATGGCCCCACGCCGCCGCACATCGTCGCCAAGCTGGTGGAGGCGGCGAAACGTCCAGGCACGCAACGCTATTCGGTTTCAAAGGGAATTCCACGCCTGCGGCGCGCGATCTGCGAGTGGTATCGCCGGCGCTATCAAGTAGAACTCGATCCCGAAACCGAAGCGATCGTCACCATCGGTTCCAAAGAGGGAATCGCGCATCTGTGCCTCGCCGTGCTCGACCGCGGTGATGCTGTGCTGGTGCCGAATCCCAGCTATCCGATTCATATCTATGGACCGGTTATTGCCGGAGCCGGCATTCGATCCATCCCAATGCGGACCGGCGTGGACTTCATTGCCGAACTTGAGCAGGCCATACGGCTGATGTCTCCGCGCCCCAAGCTCCTGATCCTGAACTTTCCTTCCAATCCCACAACCCATTGCGTCGATTTGGCGTTTTTCGAGCGCATCGTCGCGCTCTGTAAAGAGTACGGCGTCTTCGTGGTCCACGACCTCGCCTACGCCGATATCGTCTTCGACGGTTACTGCGCGCCGTCGATTCTGCAAGTGCCCGGCGCCCGCGAAATCGCCGTGGAATTCTTTACTCTGTCCAAGAGCTACAACATGCCCGGCTGGCGCGTGGGATTCATGGTCGGCAATGCAAAGCTCGTCGCAGCACTCGCCCGCCTGAAAAGCTACTTCGACTACGGGACGTTTACGCCGATTCAGGTCGCGGCCATCGCCGCACTCGATGGTCCACAGGAGTGCGTGAAGGATATCTGCGAGACCTATCTCAAGCGACGCGACTGTCTCGTCGATGGCCTGGCGAAGTTGAAATGGCAGGTTGAGCGACCGAAAGCCACAATGTTTGTGTGGGCTCCAATTCCTGAAAGCTATCGCAAGTTAGGATCGATCGAGTTCTCAAAAAAACTGCTGACCGAAGCGCAGATAGCAGTGAGTCCAGGCATCGGCTTCGGCGAATTGGGTGACGACTCGGTGCGTTTTGCTCTCATCGAGAACGAAGAACGGACGCGCCAGGCGCTGCGTGGGGTGAAGAAGATGTTCAAGAAGGGTGGGGTCGGTGGTTGAACCCGACGTGTTTGCGATGACCAGATTGCATTTCAGTCGCGTCGTTTCCATTGACGGAATATTCCATAGATGATATATTCCCTCTATGGCATGGGAGGTGGAATTCACCAATGCATTCGAGCTTTGGTGGGGCAGCCTCAGTGAAGATCAGCAGGAGGAAATCAACGCCAAAGTCTTACTCTTGGAAGAGCGGGGTCCGATTCTTCCACGCCCGCATTCGGACCTAATCAGCACTTCCAGACACTCGAACATGAAGGAACTTCGCGGGAGCGTGAATGAAGCTCAGCTTCGAGTCCTGTACGCCTTCGATCCGCGTAGAACCGCAATTTTGCTTATTGGAGGCGACAAGACGGGAAACCCAAACTGGTATGAACAATTTGTTCCCATTGCCGACGATCTATTCGATCGGCATTTGAGGCAAATAGAGAAAGAAAGACAAACCAAGAGGATTCGTCGTGGCAAAAAAGTTTAGTACGTTACGATTCAAGATGTCTCCGGCGTCGCGGGCTCGGTCGGAGCAGCGAGCCGATCGGTATCGTGCTGAGATGGCTCTGGACGAGTTGAGGGAAGCTCGCCAGTTGACACAGAACGCCCTGGCCGAGATTCTCAACGTGAATCAGTCAGCCATATCGAAGCTTGAACGCCGGACTGACATGTACGTCAGCACTCTGCGACACATTGTGAAGGGCATGGGTGGCGAGCTGAAGATAGAGGCCGTTTTCCCCGATGGCAGAGTCGTCATCAAGAAGTTTCGAAGTGTCAGCAAACCAGCGCGACGCGTGCGCAGGGCGGCTGGTTAAGGCCTGCATACGCGGATCAATCCGGCACGCGATTGACAATTTACCCCCCACCCGCGAGAATGTGAACTCAGTGAAGCTGCATACGCTCATCCCGGCCCCGCTCCCGTGCACCCCGCCGGTGTACCTGCGTCCGCGGGATTGGAGTGAGCGCTTTCACGAATAGTTAATTAAACGCACTTATCTCCAAGGCCCACGGTCGCAAGACCGTGGGCTTTTTGCTTTTGGTTGCAACACATCGATGTCCGAGAAAACCAAACCTTCCAAAACTGTCATCCTGAGTCCGCCGCGGCGGACGAAGGACCTCCCGCGATGTGTCGAACTTAGTCGCCGCCGATCGGCTTTTTGGCAAGGGTGCTCGTGTAAAAGCCACGACACAGCAATTGAGTCCGACATATTCCAGGAGGTCCTTCGGGCCAACATCGGGCCTCAGGATGACAGCGTCAGAGTAGGCCACTTATAGGCAGAAGAATCATGAATACCAAAACAGAACTAAACAACCTCCGTCACCAACTACGCCGCGCCAGAACCATCGTGGTCAAAGTCGGAACCAAAGTCCTGGTGCAGTCCGATGGCAGTGTCGCTAAAGACGTGCTGAAGGAGCTAGTGAAATCCGTCAGCACGCTGCGAATGAGTGGACGTCGTGTTCTCCTCGTCACATCTGGCGCAATTGGAATTGGCTCCAGGCGGCTCAGCGTCTCTTCCGAGATGGTGCCGGTATGCGCCGCCGCCGGCCAGAGCGCGCTTACCGCGCTCTATCACGTTGAGTTTGGGAATCTGGGAATCGCCGCTGCGCAGGTGCTGGTGACCGATCAGGACTTCACAGAACCCGAACGCCACCGGCGACTCTGCGACACGCTGAACTACCTCACGCGGTTAGAAGTCGTTCCCATCATCAACGAGAACCATTTCGCGACGCACACGCCGAACGCGAAGATCGGGGACCGGGTGTTCTCCGAGAATGACATGCTTGCCTCGCTGATTGCCTCGGCGACCCGCGCCGACTTGCTTGTGCTTTTGACCGACGTTGATGGCGTTTACACAGAACATCCAGCCGGAGCGCGCGCCGCAATCATTCCCGAGATCAAGGGAAGCGCGCGGGAAATTGGACTGAATGAGCAAGTGGGCGAGCTTGGCCGCGGAGGCATACGCGCGAAGCTTCACGCCGTCGCGCACGCCATCGAAAGCACGCGGCTGTTCGCAGTGATTGCCAACGGGCGCACTCCCGAAGTTCTGGAGCAGATCGTCAGAGGACACCAAATTGGGACTCTGATCGCTCCCGCGGAGGCCCAGTGATGTCTGCCATCGTGCAAGATGCAATCGCAGCGAAAGCAGCTTCCCGGCTGCTGGCGGTGCTTGATTCAGCCACCAGGAACGACGCTCTGTACCGGATGGCTAGCTCGCTTGAGCAATCTTCCGACGCGCTCCTCACGGTGAACCGCGAAGACGTGGAAGAAGCTCGAGCGCAGTCTCTGTCCTCTTCCTCCTTAACTCGCATGACTTTAACCACCGAAAAGGTGCAACAAATGGCGGTTGGCCTCAGAGCAGTCGCCGCGCTGGAAGATCCGGTCGGAAAGGTTCTGCTTCGCTCTGAGCTAGACGAAGGCCTCGAACTCGAAAAGATCACGACTCCCTTCGGAGTGATCGCAGCTATTGTCGAGGCTCGGCCCGATGCCGTTACACAGCTCTGCGCGCTGGCTTTGAAGTCAGGCAACGCGCTCATGATCAAGGCCGGCACCGAGATCAGCCGCACAACGCGCGCAATTCTCGCTGCATTCGCGAAGGCACTCGAGTCAACACGCATTCCGCCGCACGCATTCACGAATGTCGAAGGACGAGAGGCAACCCATGAACTTCTCGCTCTGCAGGATTACGTGGACCTGGTTGTGCCTCGCGGCAGTTCCGATCTGGTTCGATTTGTCGCCGCCAACACCCGGATTCCAGTGATTGGCCATGCGGACGGTGTCTGCCACATCTACGTAGAGACCTCCGCGAGTCGGGAGATGGCGATTTCCCTGATTCTCGACGCCAAGACTCAGGCTCCAGCCACCTGTAACGCAGTGGAAACAGTTCTCGTGGACCGGGTGATCGCAAGTGAATTCCTGCCGGTGTTGTTCGAAAAGCTGCGAACGGCTGGAGTGAAAGTGCGGGGTTGCGCGGTCACACGCGCGGTGTGCGGGCAAGCAGTCGAATTAGTTGAGGAAACCGAATGGCACACGGAATACGCAGATCTGACGCTCGCGATTCGCGTTGTGCCCGGCATGGAGGCAGCGATCGGACATATAGAAACCTTTGGCTCACACCACACCGACTGCATTGTGACCGAAGACGACAGACTCGCAAGCCGATTTCTGCGCAGTGTAGATTCAGCGGGAGTGTTTCACAACGTTTCCACCAGATTTGCAGATGGATATCGCTATGGTTTCGGCGCCGAAGTGGGAATCGCGACCGGGAAGCTACACGCGCGTGGACCCGTGGGACTGGAGGGACTGGTGACGTACAAGTACGTGTTGGCGGGGAATGGCCAGTGTGTTGGTCAGTACGTTGGTGCCAATGCGCGTCGGTTCAAGCATTCAGATGGAAGAAGTGAGATGGCGTAGCGAAGAATTCAAAGCACTGTCATCCTGAGGCCCGGTCTTGGCCGAAGGATCTCCCGGAATATGTTGGACTTAATTGCTGCATCGCGGCTCTTACACGAGGATTTCGCCAAAGAGCCGCAACAGTGCGACGAAATGCGAAGCATTGCCGGGAGATTCCTTCGACAAGCTCAGGACCAAAACCAGGCCTCAGGATGACAGACTCTCAATACACCTTGGGCCTAAATCGTCACCCGCCCACTACGAATCCCAATACTCACCGCCTCGGTACGCGACGAGGCTCCGAGCTTTCCCAGAATAGAGCTAATGTGAAACTTCACCGTGTGCGTTGAAATGTGCAGCCGCGATGAGATCTCCTTATTCGACAGTCCTTCGGCCAGCATTGTCAGCACTTCCTGCTCGCGTTCTGTGAGTTCTTCGGGAGAGGACGTTCCGACAAACGACGATCCAGATTCCTCGCGTGTAAAGGCCGGGTCGATCACCTGCAACCCAGCACGAACAGCTCGCAAGGCAGATTGAAGACGAGCGGGGGCTATGTCAAGCGATACCACTCCCGCCACCCCGGAGCGCAACAAGTGAGAGACGGTGCCGCGTGGGGGAGCCTTGCCGATCCAGATCACGCACACGTTCCCCGCGGCTGGGGTCAGCAAGCTTGGCGCTGGCGATGACGGCAGCGGAGTTGAAGGGTCTAGCGTGATCAGGAGGACATCGTAGGACTCTCTCTCGGCGCTTACCCGTGCTCCAGCGCGACGCGCAAGCGCCTCAATTCGTGCACGCAGTGACGCAGAACTGGCGCTAATCGCCACCATGAGTGGCGCATCCTCCTCCGCCAACGCTGCTTTGCGCGGCACATCTGCTACAAAAGCCGTCCGCATAGGTTTCTTTATTGATGCTTTAACGCCGCGGCCGGTCCGCTAATTTCACTTTTAGCGATGCCAACTGGCCTCCACGCACGTATCCGAGATCGACAGAATCGCCGCGTTTGGCTTTGCCAAGCACGCGCTGAACGTCCTCAATCCCGCTCACTGATTGCGAATTAATGCTGACGATGAGGTCACCAAGCGTGATTCCTGCCTCCGAACTCGGACTTGCTGGCTCAACCTGCATGACCATCAACGCCGATTCCTGTTCCATCTTTAGCTTGCTCGAAAGATCGGAAGGCACGGCAACGGCTTGCATCGCTAGCCCAAGATACGGACGGAAGACGCCACCATGTTCCACAATCTCATTCACCACGCGCTCGACGGTCGCAGCAGGAACTGTAATCGTCGCCGCTCGCGCGAGCGCAGAAGTGTTCAGACCGAGCACACGGCCGCGAGAATCGACAAGCGCGCTGCCCGATTGTCCGGGATAGAGGGTCACATCGGGCCGCAACAGCGTGTCCATCTTGCCGCCACGCCACGTCTGCCACGGCGCTCCAAGGCGCGCAATGATGCCCGCAGCGGCAGCTAAGTCGCCCAAAGTCGAGCGTCCAACAGCTAAAACAAGCTGCCCCACACGTAGTTTGCTGGCCTCGGAAAGCAGCTCAGGAGCCCCAGAATCGGCTTTTTCAAGCCTCAAAACTGCAACGTCAGTGCCCGGATCGCGCCCCAAAAACGTCGCCTTGTGTCGCGATTGACCGCCAAAAGTGACCTCAACGTCGTCAGTACGGCGCAACATGTGGCTCGCAGTGACGACAATTCCCGGCCGCCAAACGATCCCGCTGCCCGCAACCCGACGTCCGCCGTGTACCGCGACTATGAACTTACCGGTCTGTTCTGCTACCTCCGCGAACTGATTCGAGAGCGTGTCCCATTCGTTATGAATTGCAGATGCCATGTGATCCTCGACTACTTCCAGCACCAATATCGCGCGGATGCGAGGAGCACACATCGCCCAAATGGGCAGGTTTGGGATGGAACACCTTGCGAACAACAACCCTGTCATCCTGAGGCCCGATGTTGGCCGAAGGATCTCCCGCGATGCTTCGTGTGTCGTCGCACTGTCGCGGCACTTCGGCGAGAATCCTCGTGTAAGAGCCACGACGCAGCAATCAAGTTCGACACATCGCGGGAGATCCTTCGGCCAACATCGGGCCTCAGGATGACAGGCCAAGGAGTGGTCGACAGTCAAAGAACAGTTTCTAGAGCAACGGATGAAAATCCGTCGTTCGCAGTGGAAAACTCGAAATCTCTCTTGTCCCAAATCGACTTTTGCGGTTACATAGAAGCGACGATTTCTCCACTTAGAAATCGTTTCCAGCGCCCGGACAGGGCTGCACCTCTCGTTCGCTTTACGTGTGTCACCGCTCGGTGACGCTCGCGTTACCTCAAAACCCATCGACCTGCAGCAAATCCAAAAAATCCAACTCCACTGGAGACAATCTATGTCCGCGTTTATCGCCGGATACGGCGTACTGCCAAATCCACAGCCTCAACCTCAACCTATTTTCCATCCCGAACCCATAGCTGTTCCCGCCGCCGCAGAGCCTCCAAGTCCCAAAACGGAATGTGCCTCCTCGATACAGCCGACCGTCGCAGCTTCGGAAGCCGCGACTCCTTTGGCGGTTGCAACCAGCGCTGTGCGCGACGACGAATCCCAGGCGCTTGCGGCGGCATCCGCCGACGAGTTCCTTAACACACAATTTCCTCCAAGGGAGATGGTGCTTGCGCCGATCCTGCCCTCGCAGGGACTGGCGATGGTTTATTCGCGACGTGGCGTGGGCAAGACCTATCTCACGCTGGCAATCGCGCACGCCGTGGCCCGCGGCGGCAACTTCCTACGATGGTCGGCTCCACGGGCTCGCCGGGTTTTGTTTGTCGACGGAGAGCTACCCGCGCCGGTGTTGCAACAACGCCTGCGCACGATCGTCTCCGGTCTTCCCAAAACAGAACCCCACTTGCCTGATTCTGGATATCTCAGGATCATCACACCAGATCTGCAACGTGGGGCGATGCCCGACATTGCTACCGCACGGGGGCAGGCCATGATTGAATCGCGGCTCGAGGGCGGAGATCTTCTCGTGCTCGATAACCTGAGTTGCCTCGCGCGTTCAGGGAAGGAGAACGAAGGCGAGAGCTGGATTCCAGTGCAGGACTGGGCGTTGCGGCTTCGGCAGAAGGGGGTTTGCGTGCTCTTCCTGCATCACGCCGGCAAAGGCGGACAGCAGCGCGGAACGTCTCGTCGCGAGGATCTCCTGGATACAGTAATCGCCCTGCGCCAGCCGGATGATTACTGCGCGACCGAAGGGCTGCGCGCGCAGGTGCGCTTCGAGAAGGCTCGCGGATTTTTTGGTGAAGACGCTCGACCTTTCGAGGTTCGGATGGAAATTCGGGAGGGAGCTGCGGTGTGGGCCGTTAGCTTTGCGGAGCCGAAGCCGAAGCTGACGGATCCGTTGCTGGACAACGCTTCAGAACTCTTTGCGCAGGGCTTCTCCGTCCGTGATGTGGCGGAGCGTTTAGGAGTCTCCAAGAGCCGCGTTGGGAGGCTTCGAGAGGCTTGGGACAGCGAAGATTAGGGTCTTGCCATCGAACCTTATTTGTCAGTCACTTACACTGTCCCACTGTCCCAAATCCCTAGGGGCGCTGGGACAGCGGGACAGCAAGAAACCATGTGGCACAGGTGCCCTCGCCTGTGTCGACTCTGGCCAGAGCCACAGCCGGGGCGGCTGTGCCACGGCTTGCCCATCGGGTTTCACTTCACCCGATCACCCGATCACCGATGACCCGATCACCCGATTCCTCATTGTCTCTCTCAATTCCCACCTGTCTCCGCTCCGCGCATCCCGCGCATAATGCCTCCATGTCCCCCTCTCCTGCTCACCAGATGGTTTCAACAACCTTCGACCTCCCTGGCTACCGCGTTGTGCGCACGCTGGGAGTAGTGCGCGGCATCGTTGTGCGCTCCCGTTCCATCTTCGGAACCATCGGCGCCGGCTTTCAAACGCTCATCGGCGGCAATATTACGCTGCTGACAAATCTGTGCGAGAAAACGCGCAGCGAGGCATTCGATCTGATGCTGCAACATGCCGGGGAACTCGGTGCCAACGCTGTACTGGGTGCGCGTTACGATGCAACTGAGTTAATGCAGGGCGTCACTGAAGTGCTTGCTTATGGAACTGCGGTCGTCGTCGAGCGCGTCGCATAGGTTCGCTGCTGCGCCCGAACATCTCGGAACTGTCATCCTGAGCCTGATGTTGGGCGAAGGATCTCCCGCGATGTATCAGTTGTGAATGCTACATCATGGCTCTTCGGCCGAGGATTTGGTTTTCGTAGCCTGGAACTTCGACACTCGTCGCCAGAGAGCCAGGCAAGTCCATTTCAGAATGACACATTGCGGGAGATCTTTCGGCCAATGGAGGGCCTCAGGATGACAGGCATGGGTATTGCGGGGATCAGGATCCCAGCTGTCTCCGTGTACTCCGTGCCTCCGTGGTGAAATCCCCCTGTTGTATTCTGCTTTGCAGTGAGCTTTGAACTCTTCATCGCGGCGCGATATCTCAGGGCCAAGCGCCGCCAGGCCGTGATCGGAGTGGTCACGGCGATCTCGATTGTCGGTGTTGCCGCCGGTGTTGCATCGCTCATCATCGCGCTCGCCATCACCAACGGATTTCGTCAGGATCTGCAGAGCCGGCTTCTTGGATCCACCGCGCACGTGAGTATTGAACGCGCGCGGGGCGACGGCATTCGCGACTGGCGTGCTCTGCTCAAGAAGGTTCAGAACCAATCACATATCGTTGCTGCTTCCCCAGCGTTGTACGAGAAAGTGCTGGTTTCACGAGGGGCGCGGGCGAATGGACTCTTGCTGAAGGGCGTCATACCGCAGTATGAGTCGCGGGTTAGCGAATTTTTGAGCGACGTGAAGATTGGTTCGGCGGATCCGTTGAAGGCGAGCGACGCTTTTATCAGGGGTGCCTCGCAAGCTGGTGGGGAGTCGCAAGCGGACGCCCAGCCGGGGTCGGGGTCCCCAGCAGGCGCCGCTTCTGCGAGTACTGGGCAGGAGGCGTCGGCCGGATCTACGGGAAGTGGATCCACTAAAGCTGGAAATACACAAGCGGGATCAACGGAAGCTCCCGTAGCCGGTTATCCACCCATTGTGCTCGGGGAGGATCTCGGTGACGACCTTGGCGCGACCTTGGGATCAGTGGTGCTCGTAACCAGCCCGCAGGGCGAGTTGACCCCTTATGGGCTTGTGCCTAAGTACAAGCGCTTCAAAGTGGTCGGGTTCTTTAAGTCGGGTTTTTTTGACTACGACAGCGCCTGGGGGCTGATTCGCCTGCAAGACGCGCAGGCTCTGTTCGGGTTGGGTGACATAGCGTCGGTCATTGAAACCAAAATTGATGACATCTACAAAGCTCCAGAAATCGGACTTCAATTAGAGAATGCTGTCGGACCTGGCTTCATGACGACCAACTGGCAAGAGCAGAATCGGCCATTGTTCCGCGCATTGCGGCTTGAAGGAGTGGTCACCTTCATCACCATTAGTTTGATCGTCTTCGTAGCAGCCTTGAACATCCTGATTTCGCTCACGATGATGGTGATGGAAAAGACGAAGGATATCGCCGTGCTGATGTCTATGGGCACGCGCAAAGTTCAGGTGCGGAAGATATTCATTTATCAGGGGCTTCTGATCGGAGTTGTGGGTACCATCATGGGCCTGGTCGCGGGCTATGTTCTTTCCTGGGCCGGGGGGCACTATCACTGGATCAAGTTGTCTGCGGAAGTCTACTCAATCGATTACGTTCCATTTGCACCCAAGGCGGTGCACGGAGTGCTGGTGGCCGCGACAGCGATATTGGTGTCCCTTCTGGCGACTGTCTACCCCTCCTGGTCGGCAGCCCGGATTCTGCCCGCAGAGGCGTTGCGATATGAGTAAGGCAGCAAGTGCACTTTCTTTCACAGTAACTCCTCCCGACACTTCAGTAACAAACCGAGGGCTTGCAGGCAGTGTTCTAATTGGGGTAGGCAAAGTCTATTTGGAACAGGGCCTGAGGGCGCTTGGGACCGCAAAACACGGGGGTTTGGCGCTTCTGCATTGCTCCTTTGGCGAGGCCACTTGCATCCAATAGACCAAGCAGAGCTTCTACAGGTCCAGAACCTGAAGAAGGAATACCGGTCTGGCGAGAGCCGATTGGTGGTCTTTGAAAATTTGTCCTTCCAAGTGGGGAAGGGAGAAATGCTGGCGATTGTAGGCGAATCGGGCACCGGCAAGAGTTCGTTGCTGCATGTGCTGGGAACTCTTGATAGGCCGTCAGAAGGTGACATATACTTCGCGCAACTTTCGCTGAAGTCGCTTTCCGATGATGCGGCTGCGGAGTTCCGCAACCGCGAACTCGGTTTTGTCTGGCAGTTCCATTACCTGTTGCCGGAGTTCGACGCGCTGGAGAATGTCGCTATGCCGCTGTTGGCGCGGGGCGAGAACCCGAAGCAAGCTCAGGCCCGAGCAGCCGAATGGCTGCGCGAAGTGGGACTCGGGGACAGAATGCATCACCGCTCAGGCGAGCTCTCCGGCGGAGAGCAGCAGCGGGTGGCTTTAGCGCGCGCACTGGTGACCGGTCCGAAGTTGCTCCTGGCCGACGAGCCGACAGGAGATCTGGATACCGGCACCGCCGAGAAAATCTTCGATCTCATTGCGCGACTGCATTTACAGCATCAACTCACCTCGATTATCGTCACTCACAACGTGGAATTTGCGAAGCGCTGCGGGCGCATTCTTCGCCTGCATAGAGGACGCCTCGAGGAGCTTGCTCCATCTCGCTTGACCTGATAAAGATTGCAGTAACGAAGGACAGATGTACTAGTTAGTCTGTGGGTAATCTGAAACGATACTCTCAGGCGTTAATTGAATAGGAGTAAGTTCTTCCCAAAGAGCTGACCGGTTTTCGGGATCGTAGGCGCGGAGGTGGAGAGGTAACGTGGGCCGCTCAGAAGTGAGGGCGGCGGGTTTAGGGACCTTCAAGGGGGAACATGTTTGAACGCTACACAGAAAAGGCGCGGCGAGTAATATTCTTTGCTCGTTATGAGGCCAGCCAGTTCGGCTCACCATATATCGAGACCGAACACCTGTTGTTGGGCTTGCTGCGCGAAGATAAGGCATTAACCAATCGCTTTTTGCGTTCACATGCCTCTGTTGAATCTATCCGTAAACAAATCGAAGGACATACCACGATCCGCGAGAAGGTATCGACCTCCGTCGACCTTCCGTTAAGCAACGAGTGCAAGCGCGTGCTTGCCTACGCCGCTGAAGAAGCCGAGCGGCTTTCCCACAAACATATTGGAACTGAACATTTACTGCTCGGCCTGCTGCGCGAAGAGAAGTGCTTTGCCGCCGAGATTCTGCATGAGCGTGGACTGCGCCTGAGCGCCATCCGCGAAGAACTTGCCCGTAGCACCCAGGAGAAAGCCCAGCCACAACGCTCGCGTGAGTCGTCGTTGCTGAGCGAATTTTCCCGCGACCTCACGCAAGCGGCGATGGATAACCAGCTTGATCCGCTGGTTGGGCGCGAGGGTGAATTGGAGCGCGTAGTCCAAATCCTCTGCCGGCGCACCAAGAACAATCCGGTGCTGATCGGCGAACCCGGTGTTGGCAAAACTGCGATCGTCGAAGGGTTAGCTCAGCGCATCGCTGACGGCGATGTGCCCTCGTTCCTGGCTGAGAAGCGCATTTTGGCACTTGATCTCTCATTGATCGTCGCCGGTACGAAATATCGCGGACAGTTTGAAGAGCGTCTGAAGACCATCATGAAAGAACTGATGGAAAACCAGAACGCCATCATCTTCATTGACGAATTGCACACTTTGGTTGGTGCAGGATCGGCCGAAGGTTCGCTGGATGCCGCTAACATCCTGAAGCCCGCGCTGTCGCGCGGCGAGATTCAGTGCATCGGTGCGACTACGCCTGGTGAGTATCGCAAGTCGATCGAGAAAGATCGCTCCCTTGAGCGCCGCTTCCAATCCGTCAAGGTTCCGCCGCCAAACGAGTCCGATGCCGTGAAGATCATCAACGGCATTAAGGAGCGCTACGAGAAATTCCACGCGGTTACATACACCGAAGAAGCGATTGAATTCTCGGTATCGCATTCGAACCGGTACATTCCTGATCGCTTCCTACCCGACAAGGCCATCGATCTCATCGATGAAGCAGGCGCGCGTGTAAAGTTGCGCCAGACTTCGCTGCCCGACGAAATCACAGATGTGCAGAAGCGGATCAAGTTCATCGTGCACCGCATGGAAAACGCGATCGCGAGCCACGAATTCGAGAAGGCCCGCTTCTACTCCGATGAAGAACGTAAGGAGCGCGAGAATCTGCGCGGGCTGCGCGAGAAGTATCACCTCGATGAATCATCCACGGGCGTAGTTACGCGGGAAGACATCGAAGATGTCGTTTCCCGCTGGACGGGCGTGCCCATCACCTCGATCAAGGAAGAAGAGACGCAGAAGCTCCTACGCATCGAGGAGGAGCTGCACCGTCGCGTCATCTCGCAGGAGAAGGCAATTTCAGCACTCGCTCGTGCCATTCGCCGGTCGCGCGCTGGACTGAAGAGCCCACATCGTCCGATCGGATCGTTCTTGTTCCTTGGTCCTACTGGCGTCGGCAAAACCGAAGTTGCGCGTACGTTGGCACAGTTCCTTTTTGGGAGCGAGAAGTCGCTGATCCGCTTCGACATGTCGGAGTTCATGGAGAAGCACTCGGTCTCGAAGCTGATCGGATCGCCTCCGGGATATGTTGGCTACGAAGAGGGCGGACAGCTCACAGAACGTGTGAAGCGCGCTCCTTACTCGGTGGTTCTGCTCGATGAAATCGAGAAGGCGCATCCGGATGTGTTCAACATCCTTCTGCAAGTCTTTGAAGACGGGCAGCTTTCTGATGGTCTCGGCAACACAGTCGATTTTAAGAACACGATTGTCGTGATGACCTCGAACATCGGCGCGCGTCACCTGATGAAGCGCTCCGGCTTGGGCTTCCAGTCGGACAAGGAAGACATGGTGTCGACGAAGGTCGAAGAGCTGGTGAAGAACGAAGTGAAAAGGACGTTCAACCCAGAGTTCTTGAACCGAATTGACGAAGTCATCCTGTTCAATGCCCTGGTGGACACCGATTTGATCCAGATCGTCGAACTGATGGTCCAGCAGCTCAACGCCAATCTGGCGCAGAAGGCGATCACGATTTCGGTGACGGACGAGGCCAAGAAGTGGGTGCTCGACAAGACGCTCGGCGATCGCAGCTACGGCGCTCGACCCCTGCGTCGTGCCCTGCAGAAGTACATCGAGGATCCGCTTTCAGAGGCGATGATACAGGGCACCATCAACACGCGCCCTGCATTCATCGAGGTTTTCCTCGAAGGCGACAAGCTCTTCTATCGCCCAGTCGGGGAAGAGAAGCATGAAGGCGTGTTGCTCTACAGCAACGGCTAAACGTTCAACCAATTCAAAATGAAAACGGCTGCCGAAAGGCAGCCGTCTCGTTTTTGCCCGAAAAGTCGCGGTGGCACTTACTTGTTTGTCTTTTCCTTGAGTGCAGCAGGTTGTACTTCCTGCTTCTTGTTTTTCTTCTTGGCTACGACGGGCGCTTGTTCAGTCTCCTGCACCGTCCAGAAGCTCGGATTTGCCGCGACCATGCTCGGCGCTGGATGACTCAGCTCCGGCTTCACGCGGTAGATAACGCTTTCCGAAAGAATTCCGTTCTCATGCGCCCATGATATTTGCTGCTGCCGCAGGTTGCTTGCTACCGCAGCCTCGTAAGCTTTCGAGTTATCGGTGTCGAGATCGGCTAAAGACTTTAAGTCTCGAACCACGACGAAGGTTGGAGTGGGCATGCCGTACTCGACTTCATACGTCAGCCAATGATCGTCGTAATTTGCAGCTTTGAGTTGCGCCATGATGTCCTTTCGAAGGGACGTGAATTGTGGGCCGCTGCCCGGCTTGTTTCGGCGGTAGCCTACATACCAGAACTTGGCGTTTGCTGCGTCGAACTTATCAGCGTTATAGGACAAGTCGTCTCGAAGCTTCGCGATAATGGATCTGCCTGACTCTTGCGATTCCGCGACGGTCTGATTGAAGTCGGCGCTCATGAACAGCGAGCCTGCGGCTTTACCAAACGCAGCATCTGCCTTCTCGATATCAGCGTAGTTGTTAGCGAACTGGAAATAGGTTTCCTCGTTGTCGGCGCCGGTAAAAGCGGTGGCGGTGATCCAATTGAGATTGGGATCGCTCTTGTGCACTACTTGGCGCACTTGTTTGTCGAGCCCTTGGTATTGCCCCATCCTTCCTTCTTTGATGGTTTCCCGGGAGATGACCAGGAGTTTGGGTGCGCTTGTCGCCTGTGCCCATGCGAGCGTGGCCAGGAACATCATTGCGAAGGCGATAGAGATCGCTTTCTTCATCGAAGTGCTCCTTTGTGATTCTTAGATTTTTGGGGGCCTGCGCAGAACGCGCGATCGGAGATTTCGAGCCGGAATCTACACCCACGCCGAAACCACTGTCAATTCCGTCCCTTGATCAGGATTTTTTAAAGGGGACGAGCGCTCTCAACAGGAAGAGCTGCCAATTCAGGGTTACCAAAGTGCTTCGGCGCAAGTTAGATTGGCATCCGTTGATGTACGGTACACACTAATACTTTATAGGGACCGAAATATCTGAGAGGCGCAACTGCCTGCAGCTTTTAGCGAGTTACGGCAGTCTAAACTTTAGATGAAGATCAGCACCATCTCCATCTGGCGACGAGCTGCACTAGCGTTGGCAGCAACGAGCTTGATATTCGCCGCCGGAGTGCTGGCTGGTTCCCGCTTCCTTACTCCGGGGGGAACCCCCGCCGCGACTAGTGACCTGCTAGGGCGTGTCAACGAGCTTGACGCGGAGTTGAACCAACTTCGCAACTCTGAGAAGCAGCCTTCCGAGATCATTTCCAGTGCCCGCAACTCTGTTTGCTTCATTGTGAGCAGCTACAGGCTCACGTCATCCGACGAAACGCCATCAGTGAGCTTGCGTTACCGTCTTTTTGCAACGGGATTCCTCACGAATGATGGCATTGTGGTTTCAAACCGCCATGTCATGGAGCCTTGGTTTGGCGATGCGAAAGCACAGCGGCTCATCTTTCAGGGATTTCTTCCACTTCGCGAACGAGTGCTTGCATATTTTCCAACGCTCTCCACTCCCGTCGAGCTTTCAGATTTTCTCAGTGCAAGCGACTCTGACGTGGCTATCGCACACGTGCATCTTCCTTCAGGCGCGTCCGTTTCGCCGCTGAACCTCGCGCGTGTGACCAGTGCTCCCGGAGATCCGGTATTGGTCATTGGATACCCGCTGGGTGTTACGACCATGCTGGCGAAATCGACGGCGCTACCCTATGAACTTTCGGGACTGCGAGATGAACAACAGGTCGATCGGCTGGCACAGATCAACCTGATTCGCCCCTCGGCCACTCAAGGGCACCTCTCCGATGTGATCGGCACGTCGCTTATGTACGATGCCACTACAGCACACGGCAGTAGCGGTGGACCTGTTTTGAATATGCAAGGGGAAGTAGTCGGCGTGAACGCCGCACTGATCAACGGATTCAACGGGACATCCCTGGGCGTCTCTGTAGACGCCCTCCACGATCTGCTACGTAAACTTGAACAGCGCCGTCAGGTGCTTCACGCGCATTCCAGACAATAGAGCTAGACTGCGACTCGCTCTTCTTCGCTTCCCACAAGCTCGGGTTTGCGACCTCGGCCTCCTCTCTCCTGCAGGGTTCTGAGTGCTACATACAGGATCGGAATGAAGAGCAGATTTAGCGTAGTTGCCGCGAGCATTCCACCGAACACCGTCGTGCCCACAGATTGACGCCCATTTTTACCCGCGCCGGTCGCAAGTACCAGTGGCATCACGCCCAGGATGAAGGCGAAAGAGGTCATCAGGATCGGACGTAGACGAATGCGGGCAGCTTCGATAGCGGCTTCAGTGATGGATAGTCCACGCTGTCGCAGTTGCTCAGCGAACTCCACAATCAGGATGGCGTTCTTGCTGGAAAGTCCAATCAGCATCACGAGTCCGACCTGACAGTAGATGTCGTTGATCAGTCCTCGCAGCGATTGCGCCAGTACGGCGCCGAGGATCGCCATTGGCACCGCGAGGATGACGATGAAGGGCAGCGACCAACTTTCATACTGAGCCGCAAGAGTCAGATAGACGACCAGCAGACCCAGAGCAAACAGCATTACGACTTGGCTGCCCGATTCGATCTCCTCGAGCGAGAGCCCGGTCCAGGCAAAGCTGTAGCCTTGTGGCAGGAGCTTCTTCGACAGCTCTTCCATCTTCTGAATGGCTTGCCCTGAACTCTGCCCTGGGGCCGCCGATCCGTCGATTTCAACCGAGCGGAACAGGTTGTAATGGCTGATCACCGGCGGGGTGATCGTCTGTTCGATCTTAACGATGTCAGCAAGGGGAATCATGCCCCCACGATCAGAGCGCACGTAGAACTGCCGCATGTTCTCTGGAGACATGCGCCACTTGGTGTCCGCCTGCGCGTACACCCGATACGCGCGATTGTTGAAGTCGAAATCATTCACGTACACCGATGCCATGTAAACCTGCAGGGTATTCGTGATCTGCGTTAGCGAAACTCCCAGGCTCTTAGCCTTCTCGCGGTCGATGCTCACGAGGAACTGAGGATCGGTTGCGCTATAGCTGGTGAAGAGTCCGGCAAGGCCGCTCTTCGGATCGCGGCCGGCACCGATAAGCTTGTATGCAACTTGACCAAGCTGTTCCGGTGTGTGTCCGCCTGCATCCTGCAGGATGTATTGGAAGCCGCCGAAATTTCCGAGGCCATTAACCGATGGTGGTGCGAACGGCACGACTATAGCTCCGGAGATGCCGAACAGCGGCCCGCGCAAACGAGCGATGACGGTGTCAGCAGAATGCTGTTCGCCCTTGCGCTCTGCCAATGGCGCGAACGTTCCGAATACCATGCCGCGATTCGATGAAGAACCCGTGAAGCTGAATCCAGAGACGGCGAAGGTGCCGATGATCTCCTTCTGCTTCATCATCTCGACTTCTACCTGCTTGGCGATGTTTTCCGTGTATTCGACCGAAGCTCCCGGCGGACACTGGATTAGAACCATGAACCAGCCCTGATCTTCCTGCGGAACAAAGCCGCGGGGCACGCGCTGGTAATACCAGTAGGTAAATCCCAGACCAGCGAGGAAGACGAGTACCACAATCCATCTCACCGGAACTAGGCGCTTCAAGGTATCGCGATATGCGTTTGTCGCCTTGTGTACACCGCGATTGAAGAGACCGAAGAGTCCGCGATTCGATTCGCCGGTGTTACGGCCGAGCATCAATGCCGAGAGCGCAGGAGTAAGTGTCAAGGCATTGAAGGCGGAAATAGCCACAGAAAACGCGATCGTCAGCGCGAATTGGCGGAACATAATGCCAGTGGTTCCGGGGAAGAATGCGACAGGTACGAACACAGAGACGAGTACAAGGGACGTCGCCACGACTGCGCCCGCTACCTCGCTCATAGCTACCGAAGCAGCATTGTGGGCTTCGGTGATTCCCTCGGAGATATGCCGCTGAACGTTCTCGATGACGACGATTGCGTCATCTACCACAAGGCCAGTAGCGAGCGTGATGCCGAATAGCGTGAGTGTGTTGATCGAGAAGCCCAGCGCCTTGACGAAGATGAAAGTTCCCACCAGCGAGACGGGAATCGTGACCGAGGGGATGACGGTTGAGCGCCAATCTTGGAGGAACAGGAAGATAACGATGATCACCAACGCGATTGCTTCGAGCAGGGTAGTGACAACGTCTCTGATCGAGTCCGATACAACGTTGGTCGTATCGAAGGCGACGTTGTACTTCAGTCCTGGTGGAAAACTCTTCGAGAGTCGCTCAAGTTCCGCGAGCGCCTGCCGATCTACTTCGAGAGCGTTCGCATTTGAGAGCTGTGTGACTCCGACGCCGACGGCCGGATATCCATTGAACCGCAAGCCGGAACCGTAGTTCTCGGCTCCAAGTTCGGCACGACCAACGTCTTTCAATCGGACAATGGTTCCATCGTTCGCCGTCTTGAGGATGATGTTCTCAAATTCGGATGGTTCCGTAAGACGTCCGACAGCGCGGACGCTGATTTCAAACTGCTGATTCGTTGGTGCCGGTGCTTGTCCAACGGCTCCGGCTGCTACCTGAACGTTCTGCTCCTGAAGTGCATTGACCACGTCGCTCGCTGTTAACTGACGAGTAGCCATCCGCACTGGATCGAGCCAAATGCGCATGGCGTACTTGCGCTCGCCGAAGATAAAGACGTCGCCGACTCCCTTAATGCGCTTCAGAGCATCTCGAACGTATATGTCGAGATAGTTACTGATGAAAAGGCTGTCGTAGCGATTGTTCTCGGCGTAAAAGCCCGCGCCAAAGACGAAATTGTTGGTCGCTTTCACGACACTTACGCCGGTGGTCTTTACTTCATTCGGCATGCGCCCAAGCGCTTGATTGACGCGGTTCTGCACGTCCACGGCCGCGATATCGACGTCACGATTCAAGTCGAACACAACGCTGATGCCACTGCTGCCGTCGTTGCCGCTGGTCGAGGTCATGTACTTCATGCCTTCGACGCCATTGATCTGCTGCTCTAGAGGAGTTGTCACCGACGTCTCAACTACCTGCGCGCTCGCACCGTTATAGAAAGCACCGACTTGCACCGTAGGAGGCGCCAGGTTAGGGAACTGCGAGATCGGGAGCGTTGGAATCGAGACAGCTCCGCCGAGAATGATGAGCAGAGCGCAGACGGTTGCGAATATCGGCCGCTTGATGAAGAAATCGACGAACATAGAATCGCCTAACTTCCCTGGGTTTGTGCATTTACCGGCATGCCATCTGCCAGCATCTGCGTATCCGAGACGATGACCTTGTCCCCGGGTTTTAGGCCATCCGTCACAACATAGTTGTTGCCATTCATCGGGCCCACTTTGATCTGCCTCTGATGAGCAACGCTCTTTCCGCCGCTGTCTTCCGCGACGTACACGAAGAACTGTCCCCCGATGCGCGAAGTAGCTAAAACGGGAATTTCAATTCCCGGATGCGTTCCCCATTGCACCCGCGCGTGCACTACCTGTGCAGTGCGCAGCAAGCCCTTGTCGTTGGGCACCGTCGCCTTTGCCAGGATAGTCTGGGTTTGGTTGTCCACCTGAGGAGAGATGAACGTTATCTTTCCTTGAGCGACCTTGTTGCCGTCCGCATCGAGAATCTGAACCTCTTTTCCCAACTTGAGATCGGCAGCGCGCTCGACCGGCACCTGAACATAGGCTTCAAGATTTCCCGGCTTGTCGACGGTAGTCAGCATCGTGGAGGTTGTAACCCGATCCCCGACGCGCACCGGAATATCACCGACAATGCCGGACATCGGCGCGACTACCTTGTAATAGTGGAGCTGGGTTTCCTGCTCGTTGACTCCCGCCTGCAAAGCCGCGAGCTGCGCCTTAGCGGCGTCGAGGTTGGCTCGCGATTGGTCGAGCTCCTGCTTGCTGGTCACGCCGGCAGCGGCAAGCTGGGAGTTACGGTCATACTGTTGCTGCGCCCACTTCAGGTTTGCTTCCTGCGCCGCAGTACTCGCTTTTTGATTAAGGACGGTGGCCTCCTGTTTCAGCGGATCAATCTGAATGAGCGGAGCGCCAGAGTTGACTCGATCACCAGAGCGCACAAAGATCCGGGTAATCACGCCTTCCACCTGCGGACTTATGTTCGCCGAGTCGCGCGATTTGAGCGTTGAGACGTACTCCGACCAATCCGTGACTGGCTGAGGAGTTACCTGCACAACTTTCACCGCCATTGCCGGCGGAGGCCCTTGCGGACCCTGGGACTTTCCGCCGCAACCAATCAGTATGGACAGTGCAGCTGCTCCTGCTAAAAGCAATGGGATTTTCATGACACACGAAGGAATTCCAGAAGCTGCCTTGAGAGCGGCAACGAGGAAACAACGGCTTGGATTCAATTCACGCATAGCCCCCAACATATCTGCAGGATCAAAGAGCGCGTTCTCCTGCAATGACAACCAATTAAGAGTGCGTTCAGACTTGGCTAGTGTCGGTGGACAAAAGCCAAGACTTTTCGGGCTTTCGGGGGAACCTTAAATGCTAAATGTCGCAAGCAAGCGCTGTCGAGCGGTTTCCCGACCTGGGCGTTTCCAGCATATTGACGTGTTCCGGGTACGGAAGTCGACAGTTCCGGAAAGATTTTACAAATGTCTGCCCAGTCGGGCTGGAGCTGTCTGTCGTGCATCCTTGTTGGTCGCGAATTGGTTGCCGAGTTGTCCATACGGTGGTCGAATGGTCAGTGAGCAAGAAATGGGGGATACTCCTTGCAATGCAGAACTTTGCAGTGAAGGAGCATCCTACTAAGTTTGCAAATTGAGGAACTTGGATGCCGCGTGAGCAAGAGACCACGGCCCTAAAGCCAGAGCCCACCCTAACGCGACCTACCCAGACCGTTGTTGGCGATCCCTTCTGGTACAAGGACGCGATCATCTATGAGGTGCACGTCCGCTCCTTCTATGACTCAGTCGACGACGGAATGGGTGACTTTCCTGGTCTGACGCAAAAGCTGGATTACATTCAAGATCTGGGCGTAACGGCGATCTGGATTCTCCCGTTTTGTCCGTCGCCGTGGAAGGACGACGGATATGACATTGCCGACTACACGAGCGTTCATCCGTCGTACGGCACGTTGCGCGAGTTCGAGACGTTCCTTCGCCAGGCACATCGCCGCGGCTTGCGCGTAATCACGGAGCTGGTTCTCAATCACAGCTCCGATCAGCATGTGTGGTTCCAGCGTTCGCGGCGGGCGAAGCCGGGATCGCATTGGCGAAACTTCTACGTGTGGAGCGATTCGCCAGAAAAATACAAAGAGGCTCGGATTATCTTCAAAGATTTCGAGCCATCGAACTGGACCTACGATCCGATAGCGAAGGCATATTACTGGCATCGCTTTTTCGCGCACCAACCTGACCTGAACTACGACTATCCGCCGGTGCGGAAGGCCATGCTCCAGGCGATGGACTTCTGGCTGGACCTGGGAGTCGATGGGCTGCGACTCGACGCCGTGCCCTATTTGTTCGAGCGTGAAGGCACCAACTGTGAGAACCTGCCGGAGACGCACGAGTACCTGAAAGAACTGCGGCAGCATATCGAGTCGAAGTACCAGGACCGGATGATCCTTGCCGAAGCCAACCAATGGCCGGAAGACGCCATTGCCTATTTTGGGAAAGGCGACGAGTGTCAGATGGCCTTCCACTTTCCCCTGATGCCGCGCCTCTTCATGGCAGTGCGCATGGAGGACCGATATCCCATCGTCGACATCCTCCAACTCACGCCCCAGATACCCGAGAACTGCCAGTGGGCGCTGTTCTTGCGCAACCACGACGAACTCACGCTGGAGATGGTTACCGACGAAGAGCGCGATTACATGTATCGCATGTACGCCGAGGACCGTCCCATGCGGATCAATCTCGGCATCCGTCGCCGCCTGGCGCCGCTGCTCGGAAACGATCGCCGCAAGATCGAATTAATGAACGCGCTGCTACTCTCCTTGCCGGGAACGCCAGTCATCTATTACGGCGACGAGATCGGCATGGGCGACAACTTCTATCTCGGCGATCGCAATGGAGTGCGCACGCCCATGCAGTGGACTGCTGATCGTAACGCAGGATTCTCGCGCGCCAATCCGCAGAAGCTCTATCTGCCGGTAATCATCGATCCCGAGTATCGGTACGAGGCGCTGAATGTTGAGGCTCAGCAGAACAACAGCAGCTCGCTGCTGTGGTGGATGAAGCGCATTCTGGCGCAGCGCAAACGCTCCAAGGCTTTTGGCCGTGGCACCTTCGAATTTCTAACACCCGAGAACCGTCGGGTCCTCGCTTTCTTTCGAGCTTATGAAAATGAGCGCATTCTTGTGGTCGCGAATCTCTCCAGGTTCATCCAGCCGGTAGAACTCGACTTGCGAAGTTACTCCGGTTCCAAATTGGTCGAGATGTTCGGAGGTAATGAGTTTCCCCCGATAACAGAGCGACCGTACCTGCTCACACTTGGTCCCCATGCCTTCTACTGGTTCACACTCGAACCAGGAGAGGCCGCCACCGAAAGCACAGGATCGCGATCCGGCGAGCAACGCGAACGTCCGATTCACCTGACTTCATGGGAAGACGTTTACACCGACTCTGTGCAGGCAGCCCTTGCGCGCCTGTTGCCGTCGTTCCTCCGCTCCCGGCCATGGTTCCTGAGCCGCAACCGTCGGATCCGCGCTTTGGATTTAGCCGACCTAGTGCACTTGCCTGAAACCAGCGCGTATCTCCTGTTAGTGCGTGTGGAATTTGACGAAGGCGAGCCAGAGATTTACCAGTTGCCGCTCTCAGTGGCGCGAGGTGCGGAAGTGGATCAGGTTGTCGCCAACCTGCCGGAGTTTATTCTTGCCCACCTCGAATCGAGCGATGGAACCAAAGGCCTCCTATACAGTGGCTTCCGCGACCGTCTGTTCCCCGACGCTCTGTTGGGCACGATCTCACGCCGGCGGCGGGTTCGCGGACTGCGCGGGGAACTCACCGGGTCGCACACGAAAATGTTCCGCCGGATTCTTGGAAGCGATCGTCCTAATTTGGGAGCCTTTGTGCCCCGCCCTGCGCCACAGAATAATACTGGGATCTACTTTGGCGATCGCTTCATGATGAAGGTCTACCGCCGTTTGGAAGCGGGTCCGAATCCGGAGCAGGAGATTCTGGAGTGGCTCACGGCCGAGGGTTTTGCCAATTCCCCAGCTCTGGCGGGACATATCGAATATCGCAACAGCGCAGGCGATCCGGTGACGACTGCAATCCTGGAATCGTATGTCACACACCAGGCCAATGGATGGGACTATACGCTCGATAATCTCGGACTCTTTCTAGAGCGCGCACTGACTGTACAGGACGACCCACGTCTCGCCCAGGTGAAACAGGGGCGCCCTCTGGAACTTGAAGGCGAGCAACCTCCCCAGATCGTGTTAGAGCTTGTGGGATCGTTTCACGACTCAGCTTGTCTTCTCGGACAGCGGACCGGCGAGCTGCATCTAGCGCTGGCGCGCAATCAATATCCTGCCTTCATTCCGGAGCCATTCACCGATTTCTATCGACAAGGCCTCTATCACGGCATGCTTGGTCAGGCTGCGCGATGCTTCAACGGCCTGCGCAGCAGCTTAAGGACATTTGAAGGAGAGGTCCGGGCTGAAGCCGAACAGTTGTTGGCTCGTGAAGAAGAGCTGCGCTCGCTTCTGAAGCCGCTGCGTGACCGCCGCATTCCAACCATGCGAACGCGTATTCACGGAGACTTCCATCTCGGGCAGGTACTCTTTACCGGCAAGGATGTTGTCTTCATCGACTTCGAAGGTGACCCACGACGTTCAATTGGCGAGCGTCGCATCAAGTACTCGCCGCTGCGCGATGTAGCCGGAATGCTTCGTTCTTTTCATTATGCGGCTCACGCCGTGCTGTATGGGAAGGTTCCAGGCATCGTTCCAGCCAAGGAGTCGAGCGCGCAACTGCACAAGTGGGCTGGATTCTGGTATCGCTGGGTTGGAGCGGCTTACCTGCATGGATATTTGCAGGCGGAGGGAGTCTCCTCGTTGTTGATGATCCGCGGTGAGGAACTCCGCATTTTGCTTGACGCTTATCTCCTGGAGCGCGGGATGATCGAAGTGCTCTCCGATCTGCAGAATCGGCCGGAATGGACGAGAATCCCGATTGTGGGCATATTGGAAATCCTTGGATCGGAACCGTGAGCTTCCCCAGATCGAGCGGGATTCTTCTGCACCCCACATCGCTACCTGGACCATTCGGCATCGGTGACTTAGGCCCTGCAGCGTACGAGTTCGCTGATTTCCTCGCCAGCGCCGGCCAGTCAATCTGGCAGATGCTTCCACTCGGCCCTACCGGTTACGGCGATTCGCCGTACCAATGCTTCTCGGCGTTTGCTGGAAACCCTGCGCTGATCAGCCTGGCACAGTTGGTTGATGAGGGTCAGCTTGACTCGCAGGAGCTTGACGACCTTCCGCAATTCTCCGCCGAGCAAGTCGAGTACGAACGTGTAAATCAGTTCAAGCAAACCACGTTAACGAAAGCGTTTGCGGAGTTCCAACGCGGCGCCCCCGAGCACCGCAAGCGGGATTTCACACAATTTATAGAGGCGGAACGCGACTGGCTCGCCGAATACGCGCTCTTCCGCGCATTGAAAGATAAATTCGGCGGCGTGGCATGGCCGAAATGGGATCATGAGTTCGTATCGCGCGAATCAATCGCGCTGGAACGCGCACGCAAGGAACTTTGGTCGCAAATCGCCGAGCAGGAATTCCTTCAGTTCGTCTTCTTTGAGCAGTGGCAATCTTTGAAGGTGTATTGTCATCAGAAGAAGATCCGCATGATGGGCGACTTGCCAATCTACGTCGCGCACGACAGCGCCGATGTGTGGGCCCATCCGGAATACTTCCATCTTGATGATCGTGGAAACGCGACGAAAGTCGCCGGTGTCCCTCCTGACTACTTCAGCGCAACGGGTCAATTATGGGGGAACCCCATCTACCGCTGGGAGCGCGCGGCTGCCGACGGTTATTCCTGGTGGGTCAAGCGCTTCCGCGCTGCGTTTCGCATGTTCGACATGCTGCGAGTCGACCACTTTCGCGGCTTTGAGGCTTACTGGGAAGTCCCCGGTGGCGACAAGACAGCCCAGAATGGGAGGTGGATGAAGGGACCTGGGGCGGAGCTGTTTGCGGTAGTCGAAGCGAAGCTGGGTCACTTGCCGATTCTTGCTGAGAATCTCGGCGTGATCACTCCAGAAGTGGAAGCGATTCGCGAACGCTTCGGGTTTCCTGGAATGGCGATCCTTCAATTTGCTTTTGGGAATGATCCTCAGGGCCCAAGCTTTCGTCCGCACAATTATCCTCGGAACATCGTTGCGTACACCGGCACGCATGACAACAACACAGTCATCGGCTGGTGGACTTCGAAGCCGGGAGAGGGAAGTATCCGTAGCGAAGAAGACATCCGCAAGGAACGCGAATTTACCCGCGCTTATCTAAACCTCGAAGACAGATGTGTGAACTCTGCCGCCGATGGGATCAACTGGGTTTTCATTCGCACCCTCATGGCCTCAGTTGCCGATACCGTCGTTTTCCCGCTGCAAGACGTGCTTGGCGCGGGAAGCGAAGCCCGCGTGAATGTTCCCGGAACCGCGACTGGCAACTGGCGCTGGCGATTTCGTGGCGAACAGCTCACAGTCGATGAGGCCAGCCATTTACGGGAAATGACCACAATATGCGATCGATTACCAGTTTGATGAACGAATCACTGCCGAAAACGCGGCTGTTCAGCCTTTGAATGCGGCAATCAGCGCCGAAGGCGCGTCATTCTTGTAGCCCATGTGCGGCGGAGCCATGGGGTGCTGAGATGGAAAAATATCGTGAGCCCGTAGGGCGGCATTCTCGACCGTGTGTTCGCCTGTATCGCGCAATTCAAAATGAATGCCGCCCTCCGGGCTCGGATCAAATCCGACGGCACATTCCCATGGCTCGGTCGCACAGGGGCTACAAGAATGGCGCGCCTTCGGCGCTCATCGGTGGCGATGCCCGCTACAACGTCGGCGAATCATTCCCAAGCAGAGCCTGCCGCACAATCTTGATCGGCGGAAATCCCTGGCGCATAAATGCGTTGTGGAACTCCTCCAGGCTGAACTGATCGCCTTTCATTTTCTTGTAATCATCGCGCAGCTTCATGATTTGGAGTTTGCCCAGTGTGTATACGAGATACGTGGGATCACTCGTCCCACGCTTAGCTTCCTTTTCTGCGACGGATCGCACTTGATAGCCTTCAGTTACGAAGAACTCCTTGGCTTCATCGAAGGTCATTTGTCCGGTGTGCATTTTGATTCCGACGATAAAGCGGGCATTGCGTAATAGCGCGTCTTGCAGTTGTCCTAGCCTCAGCATCTTTGCTTCGCGGTCGTCGCGCGCTCCGGCACCGGGCTGCCCATATCCCTCATCGAGCATCATCTGCTCGCAGTAATGCGCCCATCCTTCCGCGTTGGTGCCTGAGCCGAGTAGCTTGCGCACTTTGGAGGGAGCATCCTTCATCCAGAGAAATTGGACGTAGTGCCCCGGATAAGTCTCATGAACCGCCGTGCTGATGATCGTTCCGCGATTGAAGCCGCTCATGTAGTCGTCGACCTGCTCCTTCGCCCAATTCGCTTCGGGGAGTGTGACGTTGAAGTAAGCCTCCTTCGCAACTGACTCGTAGGGACCGGGAGTATCCATCGAAGCCGTAGTGAGAGCGCGCTCGAAGGGCGGGGTTTCTTCGAGGGTGGGGAGCACAGGTGAGGGAATGGTGATGATGCGCTTCGTTTCGATGAAGCCGCGCAAGCTGCTGAAAGTAGCACGAAACGCCTGCAGTAGCTCATTCGGAGCGGGATGATCGCTCTCCAGCTCTTCGAGAATCTGCCGTGGAGTCTTGCTTGCGTCGATTTCAGCTGCTACGCGCTTGAACTCTTGCTGATTCTTGTGCAGGTCAGCCGTACCGATTTCAAGTAGACGCTCCAGCGGCGTATCCACCATTTCGTCATACAAAAGCTTCTTGCGGTAGTTGTCGGCACCGATCTTGAAGTCGCCATTTGAATGCGGGAGGACTTCAGTCTTCAGGTACTGCTCATATTTCTTGAGCGCATCAATCAACTGGGAATTTACGTTGTTGAACGCCTGTTTGATTGCGGGATCTTTGCCCTCAGCAAACGCCTCGGGCACATCCTTCTGGAAGAACCCGATGATGCCTGGGATTTGCTCCAGAGCCACTTCGGTATAAATTCGCGGAGGATTCTTTAAGTTTCTGCGCGCCTCATCTAGCATAGCGGGCATCTTCCGCTCGCGTTCGGTCAATGACTTTAGACGTTCGTCAGCTGGAGCATACTTACGGCTCATGATCGTGAACGCGCTCGCAGCGGTCGAGCTGGAGTAAATGTCAGGATTCAATTCCCAGGGGCGAATCTTTTCCAGCGCGAGAAGAGTTCCCATGATGTTTGAGATCAGCAGGTCCCGGTCGGCTCGAGTCTCGGGTGACAGCCTGCCTGGGTCGAGTTGATCGAAAAGAGCGCGGAAGCGATAAAGGGCTCCAACCTCAGCGCCGATGTTTTGCGAGGAAAGATCTTCAAATTGCGCGTCGTACTGATGAAATCCGGCCGCGGTTCCCTGCGTCGGATTGAATTTGAAATAAACCTCGTCGAAGTACTTATCGGCAAGTTTACGGAATGCTGCGTCTCCGGAGGCTTGTGGCGTAGTTCTCGGTGCGGGCTGTTGAGCAAAGACACAGGAAACCACCAGGATCATGAATACGAGAGTCTTCATTGCGTAGGTCCTTGGAAAAGGAACATTGTATGGAAAGACGAAGCTGCGTCTTGGATGATGGGACAAGGACCGATCGCCTGTTCTGTGCCGAAGTCCGATGGCTAGTGCCAGCGTGGGGCGAAGCACTGTGGGCGGTGCCTTACGAAATGTATTCCCTAATGTATTCGTCGGTGCTGGCGGCAATTTCATGTCCACCGCCGTCGAAGATTACCTTGCCATCCCTCAAGATCAGGAATGAAGTGTTGGTATTGATGCCCGAATCTCGTACCGGAACCATCTGGCCTTTTTGTTGATCGTAATAATGTGTTGCCATCGTGAAGCCGTCCTGAAGGCGATGCGTAACCATTAGTGCGGAAGTTTGGTAGACGTCGCGCTGCTTGACGAGCAACTCGACAATCGTAGTAGAAGTGATCGGATCGAGGCCGCCAGTGGGCGAATCGTACAAAATGATCTCTGGCTGAGTAACGATGGCGCGCGCGATGGCAACGCGGCGGCGCATGCCGCCGGACAATTCGGAAGGAAACTTCTGCAAGGTGTGTTCGAGTTCCACGAAGCGGAGAGCTTCCGTAACCCGTTCACGAATCTCGTCAGGTGGTATGTGCTCCTCAATGAGGCGGAACGCAACGTTTTCTTCCACAGTCAACGAGTCAAACAGTGCGCTTTCCTGGAAAACCATTCCAATTCGACGGCGAAGCTCGAACAGCTTGTTCTCCGGCATCGAACTGACTTCATTTTCCAACACGGTAATCGTGCCGGCATCTGGCTTCAAAAGACCCATCGCGAGCTTTAGGATCACGCTCTTTCCGGATCCGGCAACGCCAAAGAGAATTTTCGTTTCGCCACGATGCAGGCGGAACGAGATCCCACGCAGCACGAGGTGCTGGTCAAAGCCCAATTCAACATCCTTGAATTCGAGCACGACTTCGCCGGGAGGGTGAAGGCCGTTGGTGATCGCCGCGGTGGTCATGAGCGAATTGCGGGTTCAGCGAGTCTCAGAAGGGTTGCGGAATTCGCAGCTAGCCAGCGGTTCTTCGTTCCTGGCTGGAAACGATTGAAACTGTCATCCCTCAGGCCGCTCGCGTAGCCGTCAATTGTGCCATCGATGCTGGTGCGGCCTGGGGGATCTGCTGTTCCCTTCATTTGGCCACGCAGCAGAAAAGCAGATCCCCCGCTCCGCACCCATTTCCTTGGAAACGCAGGCAGAGTCGTGGCGGAGCGAGGGATGACAGCGAAAACGAGTGTCTCACCTTCCGAAAATCCCGATCAGCAATTGCGTGAGGAAGAAGTCGACGACCAAGATCAACACTGAGGCTGCAACCATCGCCTGCGTGGTAGAGCGTCCTACTCCCTGTGTTCCACCCTTAGTAGAAAATCCGAAATAGCAGCCGACGGTGGCAATAATGAAGCCGAAGAAGAACGGTTTGAGCAGGCCCTGAAAAACGTCGGGAAACTGCAGAGCCTGATACGTGCTCGTCCAGTACTGTCGTGTGCTGAGCCCCAATCGGCTGACAGCAACAGTGTATCCTCCGAAAAGGCCCATGAAGTCGGAGAGAATCGTCAGAAAAAAGAGCATGATCACGGTTGAAATTACGCGTGGCGTCACGAGCTTCTTTACTGGATCGGTCCCCAGCGCACGCATCGCGTCGATTTGTTCCGTCACCTTCATCGATCCCAATTCACTAGCCATTCCCGTGGCGGCTCGCCCTGCAAGCATCAGGCTTGTGAGCACTGGGCCGATCTCTTTAATCATCGAGAACGACACCAATTGACCGGTAAGAGAGATAGAACCGAATTGCTGCAAAGTAGTTGAAGTTTGCAGCGCGAGCACCGCTCCAATGGAAAGTCCGGTCAGGACAACAATCGGAAGTGAACCCACACCGATGAAGTCCATTTGCATCAGCATGTCGGCAAAGTAGCGTGGGCGGCGAAAGAGATTCGCCACGGCCTCCGCGGCGAGCAGCGAATATTCCTGAACGGAAAGAACCTTCTCTTTGACAATTTCGTCGGGCGAAGTGAGCAGAGTCTGCAGGAATGGCATGTGTTGGGCAGGCTACAGAGGACAGGTTACAGTGAAAACAGAGAATAGGGAACAGTCAACAGAGGACACCTACGATCGTGGAGACGCAGCATGCTGCGTCTCTAGGCCCTAATTCTCCCGTCCGCGCTTGCGTACCTCGATGCTGAGGCGCTTGATCTTCTGGTTCAGCGTTGACAGTGGGATACGGAATCGCTCGGCAGCTTCGGTTTGGTTCCACGAGCATTTTTCGAGCATTCCAATGATCACACGCCGCTCGCACTCTTCCATGATGTCGAAGAGCGATGCGCTGGACGACTCTTCGGCTAGCACCGGAATCGAACTCTCGCCGAGAATTGAATCGGGCAAAAGGTCGACGCTGATGTGGACGCCCGAAGAAAGAACAACCGCGCGTTCAATCACGTTTTCAAGTTCGCGCACATTGCCGGGCCAGGCATAGTTGAGCATGGGGCGCATCGCCTCTGCTGTGAAGTGGCGGGTAGGAAGACCGTTCTCCTCCGAAAAGCGACCCAGGAAGTGATTGACGAGCAGCGGAACGTCTTCCATGCGATTGCGCAGTGGCGGAAGGTTAACGCTAATGACGTTCAGGCGGTAATAGAGATCCTCGCGAAACTTACCTTCTTTCACTAGCTGCTTCAGATCGACATTCGTGGCAGCGATGATGCGGACATCTACCTGGACTTCCTGAACGCCGCCAAGGTGCATGAATCGGCGATCCTGCAGAACACGCAGGATCTTCGCCTGAGTATCAACGCTCATGGTGCCGATTTCGTCCAGGAAAAGCGTGCCTTTGTGAGCAACTTCAAACAGGCCCTTCTTGGAAGCGATCGCGCTGGTAAACGCGCCCTTTACGTGACCGAATAGCGTGGACTCGAGCAGTTCCGTCGGCATGGAGCCGGTATTTACGGGAACAAACGGTCCGTCCTTGCGTGGCGAACTTGCATGAATGGCTTTTGCGATGAGTTCTTTTCCGGTGCCGCTGTCTCCCTGGATGAGAACGGTTGAGCGGCTGGGAGCAACCTGAGCGACCAGGTCGAAGATCTTCAGCATCGGCTCGCTCTTGCCGATGATATTTTCGAAGTTGTAGCGCTGCTTCAGAGCGCGCTTCAGTTGCCGATTCTCTTCCTCCATACGCAAGCGCGAGATGGACGCGCGCACATCGGCAAGCAGCTTCTCGTTGTCCCAGGGCTTCTGGATAAAGTTGGTGGCGCCCGCCTGAATTGCTTTGACTGCATTTTCCACGGTCCCGTAGGCGGTGATCATGATCACCGGCAGACCAGGATCGCGTTGCCGCAACTCATCCAGCACTTCAAGTCCGTTGCGGTCGGGAAGAGCGAAGTCGAGAAGGACAAGATCGCGCGGTGAACCGGCCAGCATTGCGAGCCCTTCTTCAGCGGTTCGAGCGGTTTCTACGCTGTAGCCTTCGATTGCCAGCAGTGTCTCGAGCGACTCGCGGATGGCGGCTTCGTCGTCGATGATCAGGATCGAGCCAGTCGCGGGTTCAACTTGGTGCATGTGTCGTCGCGCCATTACGGCGGATACTGCTGCCTCAGACATTGACTGCCTTTCTCATCATGGGAAATTCGAGCGCAAATGTCGTGCCTTGCCCCGGACGGCTGTCTACCTGAATCTTGCCTGCATGCTCCTGGATGATTCCATAGCTAACGGAAAGTCCCAGTCCGGTGCCGCGACGCTGTCCTTCTCCGGGCTTCACCTTTGTCGTGAAGAAGGGATCGTAGATGCGATTCAAGTGCTCTGGCGCGATGCCCGAGCCCGTATCGGATATTACGACTCGCACTCCATCACCGTTCTCAGTGCTGACCTTTAGCGTGCCGCCGTTGGGCATTGCATCCTTAGCGTTCAGGAAGAGGTTCAGGAAGACCTGCTGCAGCTTGCCGCTGTTGCCCATAATGCCGGGAAGTTCTCGGTACAGGTCGCTGTGGATGTGCACTCTTCCCGTTTTGAACTGGTGCTCGAGCAATGTAAGTGTGTCCTGAATGACGCGGTTCAAATCGACAAGTTGGAACTCGCTGCCGCTCGTGCGCGAGAAGTTGAGCAGACTGTTGACGATCTCCGAGGCGCGGAACGTTTGTTGCGCGATTTTCTCCAGAATCGCGGAACGCTTCTCGTCGCCTTGGAGCTGTTTAGCGAGTAATTGCGAATAAGACGAAATGACGGCAAGGGGCGTGTTGACTTCGTGGGCAACGCCTGCGGCCAGCAGACCGATCGATGACATCTTTTCCGCCTGGCTGAGCTGCGATTCCAGTTCGAGGCGATCGGTGATGTCGTCTACGATGATGATGCGCCCAACCACTTCGAACTGGCGCGTAACCAATGGCGCGATCGCGATATTTGCAACCCGGCTCTCGCCCATTGGCGTGTTGAGTCTGAATTTGTAAAAGTTGTGAATGCCCGGCGACTGGCGAACGCGGTAGTACTCTTCCACGAACGCTGAAGGGAATATCTCACTCAGCGGGCGCCCGAGCGCCTGCGCTCGCGGCTTCGCGTACATCACTTCCATCTGCGAGTTCCACGACTCGACGCGGTCGGCCAGATCCACCGCTAGGACACCGACGCTGATCGATTCAACAATGTTTTCGTTGAATTCTTTCAGTCGCTCGTATGCGGCGATGCGCTGTTGCAGGGAAGCGTAGAGTCGCGCGTTCTGGATGGCGATGCCGATATATGCGGATAACGTCTCGAGGAGTTCCACGTCCTCGCTGGACAGGTAGTCGCTTTCGACGGTCTTGCCCATACCAAGCACGGCAATAGTACGGTTCTGGACGCGACACGGGATGTAGTAGTTCAGCTCCAGCTTCGCAATTGTTGCCTGCGCCGCCGGACTTGCGTTCAGCACGTGATGAGTGTTCTCGAAGAACAGATGTGCTGGCGCTTTCTGGCTCGCGAGTCTGCCGAGAAAATCAAGCTCCAGGTTTTGTGCGGAGGAGATACCGAACGACTTTGCCAGGAAGAACTTCTCTAAGTCTTCCGGCTTTTCACTGGCGAGAAAGACCGCGACGCGATCGACGAGAAGCGTGTGCGAAAGCCGATCAACTACCGCTGAAAGCATGGCCCGCAGATCGGTTTCAGAGTTGAGGTCACGCGCGAACTCCACCAGCGTGCGTCGATAGTCGTAGCGCTTGCGGTAGAAGACGCGGTCAAGGCGCTGTTGGATGACGCGCTTGATTGGGTCAAAGAGAAGCGCGGTAATTACGACTGCAACAATCAATCCCCACTCACCTGCATTCGGCAGGTTCGAGTGCACCTTTTCGGCGACGACTCCGATCACCAGCAGGTTCAGCAAAGTGACGATTGCCGTGGCGAGCGTATACGTCATGCCACGCTTGAAGATCAGGTCAACGTCCATCAAGCGATAGCGGATGATTGCGTATCCAAACGTCAGAGGCAGGAACACCAGCGAGAGGACCGAGACCTTCATTGTGGGGCTCGGGTCTATGCCGCGGAGATAAGGAATCACGTAGAAGATGGTGTAAGGCGCGATTGCGAGGATCGTTCCGCGCGTTACCCACTTCATCTGCTGCCGCAAGAGCGGCGTCTTGCTCTCGCGATATGTATCGACCAGCACGATGGCCGCGAGAACGAAACAAACGGTTGAGTAGACGATGTCGAGCCGGTTCAGGTTCCACAGAAGACGCTCACTGGGCGCAAACTTCATGATCGCCAAAACGTTGACGGCGACTGTGAACGCGCCGGGAACGTACAGCAGAGGTACTAGCCAACTGCGGCGCCGTAACCACTCCTTAGGCTCGGGGAAGGTGAGCGCGAAATGCAAGAACAGTGCCGCCTGCAGCGCGCTCGCGGTGACACTCGACCAGCGAATAATCCAGTCGAATCCGTTTAGCTTGCCTGTGTAATGGAAGGCATAAAGAACGAACGAGGCCAGACAGAAGACGAAGAAGTGAGACGACTTCGGAGCGGACCAACGTCGCAACAGAACATACAGGCCGATTCCGAGGTAAATCAGCGCGATCAAGCGCAGCCCAAGGTTCAGCGACTTGTCGGCGGGCACAAGGATCACGGGAGCTTCAACGCGTACACCGCCGCGAACTACCCCGTATGTCGCCTTCGAGTAAGCTCCTGTTCGAACGAGGCTGCGGACTTGGTCGGCCGCGGAGTGAATGGGTCTTCCATTGATATCGGCAAGCTGATCGCCTGCTTTGAGTCCGGCACGCTCGCCTGGGCCGAGGGGAGTTACTCGTTCGGCGTAGAGTTGGCCTCTACTCTCCAGCCACCACACGCCGTCATCAGGAACAACGTATTCCCGCTCTTTCTGGAAGTTGATAACCCCAAACACGATCACTGCGACAGTGCACAGTGCCAGCACAACGGCTGCGGCTCGCAGTTGGGATTCCCTGGTCATGCGCTCATACCGAGGGCGCGCGTGCCCGTTGGAAGGCTCGCTTGCTTCTCTCTCGGCAATAAGCAACTCAGGTGCCAACGGATGATCCTTCAAGATTTGTCTAAACCTTGGGAAAGTAGGGACTTGCGCCCATTATATTCTGGGAATAGGAACAGCAGTATGCATATTGGGACCCCCCTATGAAAAAACATAGGGGCGCGTAACTTGCGGTTAGGTACTCGGGCGGTGGGGGATGGCAGCACCTGGTTGATTGTTCCATTTTGGGGCAAGAAATTCCGTGGTAATTCGCTATTATTTCTGGGGGTTGTAGCAATAAATAGTCGTAAGTTACATGTTTTTAGCTACTTAGAGAGAAAACTGTTGCAATCCCTCTTAATTCCCTGACTGGCGGCGATTTTTTGAAGTTCTGGGCAGAAATCGACGATTTTGGGCCTCAACTTCCAATAATCGCTGCTTTTCCTCGCTGTTCTTGCGAAGCGAAGAGCCGTCACCCTTGTTCTTCCGCACTTGTTTCTTCCTGTGGTTTCCATTTAGCTTCTGGTCCGACAACCTATGCGACCATTTACCCTCTTCGCGATGACGCTCCTCGTCTCCACTTTCGCTTCTTCCCAGGATCGTGCTTATGGCCGGTCTATGGTGATCACGCCCAAAGGCATCGTCGCCACGAGCCACTATTTGGCGTCCCAGGCCGGAGCGAGAGTGCTTGCTCAAGGCGGAACTGCGGTCGATGCGGCCATTGCTGCGAACGCGGTGCTTTCGGTGACCGAGCCGATGATGAATGGCATCGGCGGAGACATGTTTGCGATTTACTGGGACGCCAAGACGGGCAAGCTGTCGGGCATCAACGCCAGCGGATGGGCGCCGAAGGCCCTCACGCCCGAACACTTGCGTTCCAAGGAGGGTATCAATCAGATGCCGAGGCATGGGATCGACAGCGTCACGGTTCCAGGTGCGGTTGCAGGATGGGCGGCGATGCACAAGCGCTTTGGCAAACTTCCGTGGCGGGATCTGTTTCAGCCGGCTATCTACTACGCTGAGAACGGATATGCGGTCCCGGAGATCATCCATGACGCCTGGTCAAACGCAAATTTCACCGACGAAGGCAAACGGGTGTTCTTGCCTAATGGACACGCTCCGGAATTGGGAGCACTCTTCAAGAATCCTGATTATGCCCGGACACTTCGTGTCTTGGCGGATCGAGGACCCGATTCCTTCTACAGAGGAGAGATCGGACAGGCGCTGATTGCCACCTCAAACGAACTCGGCGGCACCATGACGGCCGACGATCTTGCGCAGTTTGCCCCGGAATGGGTGGAACCGATCTCCACGGAATATCGGGGCTGGCGGGTCTACGAACTTCCTCCGAATGGGCAGGGCATGGCCGCACTGTCCATGCTCAACATCATGGAACAGACGCCGGCAGCGCCCGATGGGCCGCAGGGCACTGCGGAAATGCACAAAAAGATCGAAGCGATGCAGTTAGCTTAT
Source organism: Terriglobales bacterium (assembly GCA_035567895.1). NCBI lineage: Bacteria > Pseudomonadati > Acidobacteriota > Terriglobia > Terriglobales > Terriglobales bacterium. The sequence continues at coordinate 89,967 of DATMPC010000059.1, forward strand.
GCCGATTTGCAGCGCTACCTGGCGGATCCTCGAGTTTCACTAGTGCCGACCGTGGGCCTGCTTTCAAAGGAGTACGCGGCCAAACGCGCAAGACTGATCGATCCCAACAAGGCGCATTGCGATTACGGCGCCGGAGTGCCAGTTGGAAGCGACACCACATATCTGACCACCGTCGATCGCGACGGGAACATTGTTTCTTGGATCAATAGCAATTACTCCGAGTTCGGCTCTGGGGTGGTCGTGAAAGGAATGGGATTTCCTTTACAGAATCGTGGTGGGCTGTTTGTCCTTGATCCGGCACACCCGAACGTCCTCGCTGGACGCAAGCGGCCGTATCACACGATTATTCCCGCCTTCATGGAGAAGGGTGATCAACACATTGGGTTTGGCATCATGGGAGGTTCGAATCAGCCTCTTGCCCATGCTCAATTTGTTTCCAACCTGGTGGACTATGGAATGAATATTCAGGGAGCTCTTTCGGCGCCCCGATTCACCGTCGGAAGCAGCTTCTGCCACATACCAATCGAGAGCCGGGTAAAGCCTGAAGTAATCGATGCACTGCGCGCAAAGGGACACGACTTGGAAGTGCGTAAGGAATATTCCGCGCGGATGGGACGCGGACAGGCGATTCTTCATGACTCGAGTAAGAAGATGAATTTCGCTGCTTCAGATCCCCGGGCTGATGGATCGGCTGAAGTTGAGCCGCCGGAGTTTCCGCAGTAGCAGACAAAAAAACGGGGAGCTTATTCAGCTCCCCAAACAGAAGCGACAGAGGCGATACGTATGGAGTTGGAGGTAAGCTGCTGCTTCTGAGTTGCCAGCCAGCTGCAATCCTGATTTTTTTTTGATACTAGCCAGTTACTATGCCCTCCAAGCATTCACGGCCAATCTTCGATGGAATGGAAGAGCGCTGGGCGACTATTTCGGGTGGACATCTTCGTTATCTCGTAGGGGGCAAGGGCCGTCCGCTGCTTCTCGTGCATGGAATTGCCGCGTCATCATTCTCTTTTCGCTTCAATTGTCCCGAACTGATGCGCGAGTTCCGCGTGTTCGTGCCGGATCTAATGAGCGTTGAGTCTTCGGAACGCATAGCTGGAATGGATGGTTCACTATTTGCCACCGCACGCCGCCTTGCCGAGTTTCTTGAGAGCTTAGGGCTTCAGCGTGCGAGTATCCTTGGCAGCTCCCATGGAGGCTCAGTCGTATTGAGGCTGGCCGCACTCGCTCCGGAGCGCTTCGAACGATTGCTCCTGGTCTCGCCCGCGAATCCCTTTGCCCGCCAGTACCGGGCAGTTGTGAAGTTTTATTTGAGTTCCGTAGGCAGGATGTTTATTCGTTTAGCCCCTTTCACCCCCGGCCGTATTTGGGACTATGGAATCGGTCGCATGTATGCAAATCCGAGAGGCATGGCTGCCGGCACCGGCATCGGTTATGCGCGTCCCCTAAGGGAAAAAGGGACCACCCAGTACCTGCTTTCCTGCCTGGAAACATTCAATGAGGATATTGAAGGGTTGAGCGATCAACTGACTACGCTCGCCGGGATTCCAACCCTTCTCATCTGGGGAGACCGTGATCCTGTGGTGGAGATTGAATCTGGATATCAACTCCAAAAAGCGCTTGGTGCCGAGATGGTGGTGATGCGCGGCATCGGCCACCTTCCTTATGAAGAAGCTCCTCAGGAATTCAATCGTATCCTCCTGGATTATCTGGGGGGAGAACCCTCAAGGGTTGGACAGGGGGATGATACCTGGCACGCCGAGGGAAGAAATCCTCGCGGCGGGGAATTACTCAAGTAAGTACTCTGTGGTTCCCCGTTCTCCAGACAAAAACCTCCCCTGCTATTCTCACTTCAACCAATGCACCTGCACGAGCTGCTGCGGAAGTACTTTGCTGAGTATGGTTACTGGACCGTAGCCGTCATCTTGCTGCTCGAGAATGCCGGCATTCCTCTGCCCGGCGAGACCACGCTGCTCTTTGCCGCTTTTCTGGCATTTTCGGAGCATCGGCTTACGCTTTGGGGGATCATTATCGTGGGTGTAGTCGCCTGCACGATTGGCGATAACCTCGGCTATTGGATTGGCTATCGTGGCGGTCGGCCGCTGCTTGATCGTCAGCGACGGATCTTTCGCATCTCCGAAGAACACTTGCGCCGTGGTGAGCAGTTCTTTGCGCGTTACGGCAGCATAACGGTGCTCTTCGCGCGCTTTGTCTTTGGTATGCGCATCATTGCCGGCCCTTTGGCAGGCGTGCTGAAGATGCCCTGGAAGAAATTCGTGTTGTTCAACTTCCTGGGCGCGGTGCTTTGGGTGAGCGTAGTGGCGTCCCTCGGCTACTTCTTCGGGAGCCGATGGGAGTGGCTGATGACTGAGCTGGAAGACTTCCAGATAGTTCTGGCCGCCGTTGCTGTGGTAGTACTGCTGGTCCTGTGGCGGCGCGAGCGCAAGCGCAAAAAGGTAGCACGTGCCAAATAGAGTTGCGACACTCTTCGAGAACCTCGACCGCGAAGCCTGGGCGCGCTTCTTTGTAGCCCTGCTCGGACTCATCTTCTCGTTCGCTTTTGCCATCCTCTCTACAAGCTTTCGAGATGAAGGCAATGTTCTTGGCACGGCGATTACAGCTTCACTGGCGCTGCTGACGGCCGGAGTTGTTGGGATCGCGACGATTCCCTTTCTGGCACGGCGCGTCGCTTTGGAGCGATTGCGCTTCAATGTGCGTTATGAACTCACGCGCGAAGGTGTTGCCTATATTTTGGCCGTGATAGTAATCGGAATCGCTGCCCTCAATACCGCCAACAACCTTCTCTTCATTGTGGTCGCGGCTATGCTCGCCGCAGTATTGGTTTCAGGCATATCCTCCACCATCGTTCTATTTGGACTAAATCTCAAAGTCGCCTTGCCCGAGAATGTTTTTGCCGGCAAACCTTGCATTGGGAGTGTCACGGTTCGCAACGACGGGCGCTTGCCGTCGTTCTCGGTAAGCGTAGTTCCAGAGAAGCCGAGTCAGCGCCGAAAATGGAAGTGGCAGCGGACCGAACTGGGAATTCCTCCATTCCGTCCGTCGGCCAGGCAGTGGTTTCGCTTGCCGGATCTTCAACTCAGGCCCGTGCCTCCTCGGGCGCCCGCGGAACCGATCCTCAACTCCCCGGTCTACTTTCCGCACGTGCGCTCTCATCATTCCGAATCGGCCCCGGTGGAATTGAAGTTTCCGCGCCGCGGGCGATACGCGCAGAGCGGCCTTGGCCTGGCAACGCGTTTTCCATTTTCCTTTCTGACTAAGACGCGCATTATTGCGTTCGAGCGCGAGTTGATCGTTCTGCCTGAAGTGGAGGAGACCGAGCAATTCCTCACAATCCTGCCTACGCTACGAGGTGAGTTTGAGATGTTTGTGGCGGGCCGGGGATACGACTTGTACCGCTTGCGCGAGTTCGCCGCCGGAGATGCGGCTAGACACATTCACTGGAAAGCCACCGCGCGCGCGCAAACTGTGATGGTTCGCGAATTCACGCGCGAGGACGAACGTAAGCTCAAGATTGTCTTCGACAATCCCGCGCCGGGAGAAGTGAAGTCCGAAGACTACGAATCGGCAATCAAATTAGCCGCGTCGCTTGCCTGGCACTTTGCTGACGGCACTACCGACATCAGCTTCGCTGCCCCAGGGTATTTAGGTGTTGGCCCACAGCAGGCACTCAGCTTTCTGCGACATCTCGCGGTTGCTCAACCCGCGGCTCAGAAGCTTCCTCTGGAAACGCTGGCTTCACGTGACGCGTACAACCTTGTGATCACCGCGCGGCAGAGAGGCTCAATTCCGACGCAGCTCTGGACCAGTTCTTACTTCATCTTTATCGGAAATACGAGCGGAAGCATCACGACCTCAAGTGAGAACGTTTGAACGGCTACTCTGTCCAGACTGCAAAAAATACCCAGGAATGCCTCCCAGTTGGCACAACTTGACATCCAAAGTAAGCAACCGTCAATTGAGAGCGGTGAATTGCCATGGATGAATATCTGCCTTCATTTCGCCTGGAATTTCACAATACCTACAATGAATACCGCATCGTTGATGGGCATGTGCAATTCCGTCCGGAACGTGGAGAGTGGCGTACCCTGGATATGGAAGACATCCAGATGCACTTTTCTTTGCGGACGCCTGTAGCCAGTTGGATCCGCAACACCACCGACCGCGTCCACTATCTTCCCTTAGCCGTGTGAGCGCCTTCTTTCTCGAAGCTTGAGAGATCGTTGTTTACTGCGGATACTGCGGAAGTAGGGGTCGAATCCGGTGTTAGAATCCGACTCGGCTCCCCCATGTTTGCATCTGGAGAAAGCAACAAGCTGAAGAGGATCGTCGGCCGCGATGCCGTGCTCGACAGGCATGAAGACCTCATGCTCTACGAGTACGACGGTTCCCTCGCGCGTGGAGAGCCGAACTATGTTGTCTTTCCCCAGACAGCGCAGCAGGTTTCCGAGATCGTAAAACTGGCGCAACGCGAGGGGCTGGCCATTGTTCCCCGTGGCGCAGGAACCGGATTGAGTGGTGGTTCCATAGCCAGGCAGGGCGGCATCGTTCTTGCCTTCGCGCGGATGAACCGCATCCTCGAGATCGATCTGGCGAATCTGCGTGCAACGGTGCAGCCGGGGATCGTGAATCTCGATCTGAGCAACGCGCTCGCTCCCCACGGTTTTTACTTTGCTCCCGATCCTTCCAGTCAGAAGGCGTGCACGATTGGCGGCAATGTTGCCGAGAATTCAGGTGGTCCTCATACCCTGGCCTATGGCGTGACGGTGAACCATGTCACAGGACTAGAAGTTGTTTTGCCAGATGGGCGAATTGTTCAACTCGGTGGCGCTGCTGCAAGCTCCGCCGGATACGATCTCACTGGATTCTTTGTTGGTTCCGAGGGAACGCTCGGCATCGCCACGGCCATCACGGTAAGACTCACGCGTTTGCCGGAGTCCGTCGCGACACTGCTGGCGATTTATGACGACGTTCAGGCGGCCGGTAATACAGTGGTCGCACTTACTTCAGCAGGCATCACGCCTGCAGCGCTGGAAATGCTTGACGGGTGGACGCTACGAGCTGTCGAAGCGTCGGTTCACGCCGGATACCCGCTTGACTCCGCTGCTGTCCTCCTCATCGAGTTGGAGGGATTGCGAGAGGCCGTCGAGGAGCAAGCCGAGCTCGTATCGGAGCTGTGCCGCAAGTCTGGCGCACGTGAGGTTCGCCGGGCTCGCGATGAAAATGAACGCCAGCTGTTATGGAAGGGCCGCAAGACTGCCTTCGGAGCAATCGGGCGCATTTCGCCTTCATATTACGTCCAGGATGGCGTGATTCCCCGCACGCGAATTCCAGAAACTCTACGCAAGATCGACGAGATCAGTAAAAAGTATTCGCTTACTATCGGGAACATCTTTCACGCAGGTGACGGTAACCTGCATCCCCTGATCCTGTTCGATGCTCGCGATGCCGACCAGACGCGGCGTACGCTCGACGCAGGTCGCGAGATCCTCGAGTTTTGCATCGATATCGGAGGATCCATCACCGGTGAGCATGGAGTCGGAATGGAAAAACAAGATCTCATGTGCACTCTGTTCACCGATTCCGAATTGGAAGTGATGAGGCGTTTGCGGAACTGCTTTAATCCCAACTCGCTGCTCAATCCGCAGAAGATGCTCCCATCGGTGCGCACTTGTCGGGAAGCTGTTGCCCCTGGCCATTCGAGCCTGGATGCTCCCGTTTCCTCTGGAGCCCCATTGCAGTGACTCACGGCGTAACCATGCCGGCGGGAATCGGTTCTCGCTTCGAGAGCCTTCTCGGCGCGGGCGGGATTCTCGTTGAGCCAACACCACTAAAGCGATACGCGATTGAGGGCATCGTTCCGTGTCTGGTTGCGTTGCCTGACAATATTGAACAGGTTTGTGCTGTCTTGCGGATCTGCAACGAGAATCAATGGACGGTTGTACCATTCGGCTCGGGCGCGCAGCAGCACGTCGGCAGACTGCTTGAGCGCGTCGATCTCGCTCTCTCGACAGAGAAGTTGAATCGGATTGAAGCCTACGACCCAGGCGACCTGACGATTTCTCTGCACGCGGGTTTGCCCGTAGCAAAGGCAGTCAGCGCGTGTGCCGAACATCGTCAATTGTTGCCGATCGAGACGGCATCGGAGCGCACGACGGTCGGAGGCGCTTTGGCAACGGCCCAAAGTGGGCCTTTGCGCACTGGCTTCGGGAGCCTTCGCGATTCGTGCATCGGCATTAGCTTTGTCACCGGCGATGGCGTCAGTGGACGTGGTGGAGGACGCGTCGTAAAAAATGTCGCAGGCTACGATCTGATGAAGTTGCTGATAGGCAGCTATGGCAGCCTGGGCATCATCACCTCTGCCAACTTCAAACTATTCCCAGCGCCCAACCAGACCATCACACTGACTTGCGAATTCGGTTCTCTGAAAGAGGCCTTGACCCTGCGCGACTCGCTGACTAAATCGCCTTTGTCTCCGATTGCCTGCGAAGTCATGAATCCTGCAGCCATCGAGTACCTGCACGACTCTGAGCCTCGCGATCCGGACCATTGGGCGCCGGACTCGCCGAGTTCTCCGGGCAGCATGAACTGGCGGCTCGTCCTCCGTTTTTCAGGAAGCGATCGCGTGTTGGCGCGCATTCGTAGGGAATTGAGTTCTTCAGTCTCATCCGAGTTAGGCGGCACTGAAGAGGTGGAAATGTGGAAGCAGGTCGGCATGTTTGAACAGCGGCTCGCCCTACGCCATCGAAATGCGATGATCTTTCACGTAGACGTCCCCATAGCGCAATCCCAGGCTGCGCTTGAAGCTGCTGATGACGCTGCGACCGACTATAACTTTGTTGCGGCCTTCATCGGACGCGCCCCCATTGGATCGTTCGTAGTCGGCTTTCTTCCACTCGCCGTCGATCCACCCGCTGTTACACAGTATGCGGGTGCCGCGTCGGACTTTCGTTCACGCTTGTCAAAAGCCGCATCGGCCGTCGTCGTGCGCTGCCCGCGCGAAGCCAAGCAGCACTTTGATGTCTGGGGTTCTACTCCTACTGATTTGGAGCTTATGCGAAAAGTGAAGTGCGCGCTCGATCCAGGAGGCATACTGAACCCAGGTAGATTCCTGGCCGGATGAGCTCAACTACACACACTGCCCCGAGTGACCTTCACGGACACACTCTGCAAATCGACGAATCGAACTTTGCCGGGCCCGATCGTCCGACCTGGGACCTCTACGCAACCTGTGTCCACTGCGGACTCTGCCTGAACCATTGTCCAACGTACCGCGTGCTGGGCATGGAAATGGACTCACCGCGTGGGCGCATCTATCAGGTATTGCAAGTCGACTCAGGGCGGCTGCCGATCGGCGAATCTTTTGTCACACACATCGATCGATGTCTCGACTGCCGGGCCTGCGAGACCGCGTGTCCATCGGGTGTGCAATACGGACACATTGTCGAACGCGCCCGCGCGCAGATCGAGCAACATTATCGGCGTCCATGGTTTGGGCGGCAGCTGCGTAATCTCTTTTACCGCCGCGTGCTCGGCAACCAACGACGACTAGCCGCTCTCGCGCGTTTGCTGCGTCTTTATCAGCGATCGGGACTCCAGAAAGTTGCGCGCTCTTCAGGACTGCTGAGACTCATGGGAGCTGCACAGCTCGAGCAACTTCAGCCCAAGATCGATGACCGATTTTTCTTCGAACAGATTGGGAAGGTGTTTCCGGCTCAAGGAGAGTTCCGCGCACGAGTTGCCCTGCATGCCGGATGTATCGCAAATGTTGCCTTCTCGGAGCTGAATCAAGCGACGATTCGGGTGCTCAACCAAAACGGTGTCGAGGTGTGGGTGCCGCAGGGACAGAACTGCTGCGGAGCACTTCAGGCTCACGCCGGATACCGGGACGAAGCTCGTAAGCTTGCGCGGCAGAATATCGCCGCCATGCTCGACGAAGGGTTCGATGCTATTGTCACGAACGCCGCAGGCTGCGGATCTACGCTCAAAGAATACGGCGATCTGCTCAACGAAGATGCTGACCACGCTGCTGCCGCGAAGTTTGCCGGAAAGGTGAGAGACGTTTCCGAGTTTCTTCAACAGCTTGGTTTGCGGAAGCCCGTTAAGCAAATCAACATCAAAGCCACCTATCAGGATCCCTGTCACCTGGCTCACGGACAGAAAATTCGCACCGCACCACGCGAGTTATTGCGTGAGGTCGGATTGCAGCTCGAAGAGATGCCGCATCCCGATCAATGCTGCGGGAGCGCGGGCAGTTACAACATCACTCAAAATGATCTTTCTATGAAGATTCTCGATGAAAAAATGAAAGACATCGCTTGTACGTCCGCGGAGTTAGTTGTAACGGCCAATGTTGGATGCATGCTGCAGCTCCGAGCCGGAATGGAACGCACAGGCCGTAAGCTCCGCGTTGAGCATGTGATCCAAGTACTTGATTCTTGTTACTAGAGATTCTTCGAGCCAGTCTATGAAGCCAATGATATACTAGCTGAAACGTATATCTATATCGAGAGGCCAATATGCAGGTTTCAAAGTGGGGGAACAGTCTCGCAATCCGCTTGCCCGCAGATGTGGTTGAAGCGCTGGAGCTTAAGGAAGGCGATCAGATTGAAATCTATGTCGCCGGTGATCGCAAATTTGAAGTGAGCCGCGACAAATCCAGGCAACGGGCGTTAGAGCGACTTCGGAAGTTGAGCCGCGCACTACCACCGGGATTTACATTCGACCGAGAATCCGCGAATGAGCGCTGAGGCGTTCTTCGATACCAGTATTCTTGTCTACGCGATTGCACGTGGCGATGCGCGCCACGACATTTCTCATAAGCTGCTGGAGGCTGGTGGAATTCTCAGCGTTCAGGTGCTCAACGAATTAGCCGCCATCGCGCGCCGAAAGCTGAATATGTCTTGGACTGATGTTGCCAAAACCCTGTCTGCTGTTCGCGAGCTGTGCGGACCTCCAGTGCCTATCACCCTCGACTTGCACCAGGCAGCGCTGCAAATAGCGCAACGATACCAATTTCACATTTATGATTCGCTAATAGTCGCGGCCGCTCTTGATGCACGCTGCACAGTACTCTACTCAGAGGACATGCAGGATGGTCAGGCAATTCAATCAGTCACAGTCCGCAATCCGTTTCGGGCGGCTAAGCGAACGACTTAGCGCATCTTTCAGGGTTGATCTTTCGTCTAAGATAGTAAAGCCTTAAATGCTGAACATCACCATCCGGCGCAAGGCGAAGCAGTTCGGACAACTAGTTCGAACGTCGGCCGTCACTCCACGAACTGGGCGCTCGCATAAGCCGCATCTGGTAAGCGAGCGTGAATTAGGCGTCACCTTCATTGGTCACAGCAGTTTCCTGATCCAGATCGCAGGGCGCAACCTGGCGATCGATCCCAATTTCGCGCGTTGGCTGTTTGTGCTGAAGCGGCAGCGGCGTCCAGGGATTCGCCTGCGCGACCTTCCACCCATCGACTATGTACTGGTGAGCCACGCTCACTTCGATCATTTGCACCGGCCCTCTTTGCGAGCCATCGCCAGACTCACGCGCTGGCGCTCCGGAAGTGCCCCGCAGATTATCGTTCCCAAAAATGTTGGCGACGTTGTCGCTCGTCTGGGATTCAGTCGCGTTCACGAGGTGGAGTGGTGGCAGGAGTTTCACGAGGGCAGATTGAGCGTGACTCACACCCCAGCGCAGCACTGGGGAGCGCGAATGTTGCGCGATTTTCATCGCGGTTTTGGCGGCTACGTCGTGCGGTCGCAGCAGCATTCGATTTATCACGCCGGCGACACCGCGTATTTCGAAGGCTTTCGCGAGATTGGCAAACGACTGCATCCCGAATTGGCACTCTTGCCGATTGGCGCATATCATCCGGAGCACTTTCGCAATGTGCATACGAGTCCCGAAGACGCATTGCAGGGGTTTCTCGACCTGCGGTCGAGAGTGATGATCCCCATGCACTACGGAACCTTCCGGCTCTCTTACGAGCCTATGGAGGAGCCGGTGAAACGTTTGCGCGCCGCTGCGGACGCGGCTGGAGTAAGCGATCGCGTGTTGGTGCTTGAAGAGGGCAAGACGCGGATTTTCAAGTAACGTGGATCCCCCGCCGAAGAATGCGCAACCTCAGCTCAAACTGGGTGAGGGTGAGTAGTGTGGTTCTCTACACATGCAACTGCGCACTGCTCAATGCACAATGGGGGGCGAACGGTCCGCGCTTCGGTCTGGGATGTTGACTTTTAGACAGCTGCGTGTTGAATCCTGACGGTTCCCGAGACCCGGAGTGATGAGTCAAATCAGGATTTCACAACAACGACTTCGTGCCGGTGGGCTCATTGGACAAAAAATGCTACGTGGAGCTCTTTCTTTGGAACGAAATCATGCGCGTCAGCCTCAAAATGATCTTTATCCAGCCGACGAACCGGACCGTCCCAACAAAAGCTCACGTACGAACGGGGGCGCGGTCCACTTGGTCCGTCGTCCTGAGGCCGCTCCAGAATGAGTCGGAAATCAGAAATTGGGGTCTTCCACGTGTTTGCAGTAGTGAGAATGTAGTCGACCCAAAACGCTTCGACGTAACTGTTGTCCGCCTTCGCTTCCGATACCATCTTCTCCCGCAGCTGCGGCGTGACGCAGGCATCCGCGAGCAGTTGATCGTCCTGCTTCGACATAGTCCATCCGTCAGGCAATCCGCTAGTTGAACGTGTTGTGCGCAGTGGAAGCTTGTCCGGAGCGAGTTTGATCGGTGTGAAACCAATGACCGGCTGATACTGATGGCGAATGTGGATCGTAGCGTGTGCCGGGAAAGTCTGCCGCCAGTAGTACGTTTTCTTAACGGTCCACTCCGGAAACCCGAGGTCGCCCTCGATCAAGCCGGATTGCACCAGTGCCTGCTGGTCTGCTTGTGGCAGCCGTGCGATTTCCGGCGACTGCGGGTTAGGCTCATGCACGAAATCAAAATGGCCGAACGTATCGGCGTCAATTCCCAACCTTTTCAGGTCGGCGGTAACATCTTTTCCGTTAACCCAAGCGGTAACCAGTTTCTCGCACTTTACAGGCGCATTATTCACCCACACCTCGAAATCGTTGAAGCCTCTGAACCCTGCCGGCGCCCCCGGATCGTTAAAGGCGAAGGTGTACGGCGGGATGGGAAATGCCACTTCCGTTGTGATGTCGTGGTCGGTGTCGTTGGAAAAATCGTAGTCAACGGTGATTTTTTCACGCGCGATTGTGAGCTTCTCTGTTCGCATAGCGATACGGGGTTCGCGCACGAGTTGAATCCCACCCACTGCCGTGGATGCGGCGCCATCATTCCCGGCAGCCAAGCCGGTCCCGATGAAGAAGAAAAAGAGCAATTGTGTACGCGCGGCGCGCATGACTGAAGATTATCGCTAGAAATCGTCCTTGCGAGCCATAACCAATAACGGCCATGTATCGAAAGTCACATAGCCAATCAAAGCGGGCCCGTTGTCCGAATGGCCGCTCTCTAGCTCGATGTACCTTAGAAGCTTCACTGCAGTAAACCAGATTCGTGCGGACCAACCCCACTAATTACCCATTGCGCGGTGCGCTGCTAAGCGACAACGGTTTGCGTATCGGTCTGGACTTCGCGTCCTTCCACAACAACATCGCGAGGCTCGCCGGTTTCGTTGACCGCTCTCAATACGCGATCAGAATCCGAAGATCCCTCACATTGTTACCTGTAGGACCGGTAACAACCGCATCGCCCAGCTTCTCAAGAAGCGAAAACGAATCAAAACTTTCCAGGACTTGCTTCACATCCAGTCCTGCCTCTCTCGCGCGAACAACGGTTGTCCCATCCGCCACTGCGCCTGCGGCAGCACTGTTTCCGTCGGTTCCGTCCGTACCTGCACTTAGAACGGCAATGTTCTCTCCCGCAATTTGCTGAGCACAGTGCAAGGCGAAGTGCTGATTACGCCCACCGCGCGCTCCCGTTGCGGGAACGGTCACGGTAATCTCGCCCGCTGAGACCAGCGCAACGGCAGCGACCTTCTTGCGCAGTTCGCGGATCCTGCGAAGTAGATACTCCGCCGCGCGATCGAAGGACCAATCGTCAGTAGTGCTGTCGATCTCTACGGTGAACCCGCGCTTCGAAAGGAGTGCCGCGGCAGCCTGTGCTGCCGACGCGCTCGAGAGAATCGGCCACCACCTGGAGTTCACAAATGAGGGATCGTCTGCCTTCGGCGTGTCTTCAAGTGCGCGCTCGTCGAAGATCGTGCGCACGCTCTCCGGCAATTTGGCACACAGTCCATAAGTCTCAGCAATGCGATAACAGTCGGCTTCCGTGCTGGAATCGGGCATAGTTGGCCCTGACGCCAGAGCATCCAGGGAGTGCTCAGGGACGTCGCTCACCATGATGCTCACCTGCCGGGCGGGAAAAGCCGCTTGAGCTAGCCTGCCGCCCTTCACGGCAGAAAGATGCTTGCGGATGGAATTGATCTCAGCAATCGTCGCGCCGGAGTGCACCAGCACGCGGTAGGTTTCAACCAGATCGTCGAGAGAAATTTCTTGGTCGAGCGGAACTTCCACCATGGCCGATGCACCACCGCTGATCAGGTAAATCACCAGCGAGCGCTCACTCAGTGACGAAACCGCCTTTAGGATGGCCGATGCTCCGAGAACTGATTCTTCATTGGGCAGCGGATGTCCGCCAACGAAGTAACGGAACCCAGGTTGTTGTGACATACCTGGAACCGAGCAGACGATTCCCTGCATAGGTCCCGTCTGTGCGAGTAGCGATTCGAGCATGGCGTGGGCTGCCTTGCCCATCGCAATCACTACCACGCGTTCGAAGGAACTCAGGTCGTAGAGATCCTGCTCAACCCGCAGGACTCCCCGTGAACATTCAACTCTCTGACTGAATACTCGAGGAATACTGATTTCGACCAACGTGTCCTTGAAGACCTCACGCAACAAGCGACGCATTTCAGCCTCGCTGCTTTGTTGGCCGCGTTCCATATTGGATCAGGTGCGCTGTTGCAGGTTCAGAGCGGGGAAGTGCCGGGGCAGCCATTCAGTAATGGCCTCGCGCATAGTCGGGAGCTTGCCTTCGAAGAAGTGGTCTGCGCCTTCCACCAGGACAAATTCCTTTGGTTCGGCGGCCAATTTGAATATTTCGCGGAGATTTGCAGCCGGGGCGAACTGGTCGTGGTCGCCGCTGATCATCAGCTTCGGCTTAGTGCAAGTTGAGAGATACGAATAGGTGTAGAGACGCTCCTGGGCACTGAGCGGCGTGCCGAGCGCGATCAGTCCCACAACTCGCGGATCGGGACAGCAGGCTTTTAATCCGGTGGCAGCGCCAAAAGAGAATCCGGCAAAGATGATCGGCAGTGAGTATTCGTGCTCCAACCAGTCGAGCGCAGCCCGAATGTCATCGCGCTCCCCTCGTCCCCCATCGTGAGTTCCTTCGCTGAGTCCCGTTCCGCGGAAATTAAAACGCAGAACTGGCAATCCAAAGCCATGCAACGCCTTCGCTGCGTGATACACGACTTTGTTGTGCATCGTCCCGCCGTGCAGCGGATGAGGATGGGTAACCAGTGCAGCGAATGGCGCGCCCGGCTCACCAGCGTTCAACAAAGCTTCCAGCTTGCCGGCCGGGCCTGGAACGAATATCGACTGAATTGCACTCGCCAATTGCTTTAGATCCTCAAGCCTTCGCTGTTTCCGGAAAACGATAATTCACGCTGTTTTCGATTCTACGCGAGTCCTTCCGCTATGCTGTGAGCATGGACCCTGTTCGGCTCACGCGTGAGCTCATCGATATCGAATCGATCACCGGCAATGAAGCCGAAGTCGGCGATTATCTCCACGCGGTTCTTTCCAAGCTTGGATATCGCACGGAAAAGATGCCGGTCGAAGGCGCTCGCAAAAACATCTACGCGACTCTCGACGGAAAGCCTGATCTGATCTTCTCGACCCACATGGACACGGTGCCGCCGTTCATTCCATCGTCGGAAGACGGGGGGAAGATCTACGGACGCGGCTCGTGCGATGCCAAGGGAATCATAGCCGCGCAGATCGCGGCTGCGGAAACACTCCGCCATAAGACGTCCAAGATTGGGCTGTTGTTTCTAGTGGGGGAAGAGCGCGACAGTCAAGGAGCAAAGGAAGCAAATCTTCATGCTCCAGGATCTCGTTTTCTGATCAACGGCGAGCCAACGGAGAACAAGATTGGCCGCGCCTCGAAGGGAACGCTGCGCGTGCAACTCACGGCCAGTGGGCGCATGGCTCACTCGGCCTATCCGCACCTGGGTGAGTCGGCGATCGAGAAGATGGTCGAGGCATTGTATCGTTTGCTCCAGGTGCCGCTGCCGAACAATCCCGAGATCGGTCCAACTACCGTTAATATCGGACTCATCGAGGGAGGGCGGGCTCCGAACGTGATTCCCGATTTCGCACGCGCGCAGTTGCTTTATCGCCTCGTGGGACCCACCGACAAGCTTCGCAAGGATATTCAGGCGGCAGTCAACGGTCTCGCGACTGCCGAGTTCGCGCTCGAAATTCCACACGTAAAGCTCCGCACGGTTGACGGCATTCCTGAAATGATCGCGGCCTTCACGACGGATATTCCGGCACTCACGAACTGGGGTGAGCCTGTGCTGCTAGGTCCGGGGTCGATTCACGTTGCGCACACCGATGGCGAGTTTATTTCAAAGCGTGATCTGACCGAAGCGGTCGGGCTCTATGTCTCAGTGGCCGAAAAACTGCTTTCCTCTTAGGAACCCGTCATAGCACACGGCATGGTAGAGACGCAGCATGCTGCGTCTCTACGAGAATGTGTGGATTCCCGGGCTGCGCTAGACTGAAGAGTTATGTCCGAATCGAAAAACTCTCTGGAGCACGCGTCTTCCTCGTATCTGCGGTCCGCGATGCATCAGCCGGTGGACTGGCACGAGTGGAGCGCCGACGCTTTTGACAAAGCTCAGCGCGAGAACAAGCCGGTGCTGCTCGACGTGGGCGCGGTGTGGTGCCACTGGTGCCACGTGATGGATCGGGAATCCTACGAAAATCCAGAAGTCGCGAAACTCATCAACGACAACTACGTTGCCGTAAAGGTAGACCGTGACGAACGTCCTGACGTTGACAGCCGCTATCAGGCCGCCGTGCAGGCCATGAGCGGACAGGGAGGATGGCCCCTCACCGCCTTCCTGACTCCCGATGGGCGACCCTTCTTCGGAGGAACCTATTTCCCGCCGGACGATAACCACGGGCGTCCTGGATTCAAGCGTGTTCTGCAGACTCTCGCTTCACGGTACAGCGAAAAGCACAGCGACGTAATGGAGTCGGCCGAGCATGTGATGAGCGCGATCGATCATGCGGAATCATTCGCCGGACGCTCAGGCGAAATCTCCCCGGGCCTGGTGGATGGCATGGTGAAGTCTGCGATACAGAGCTTCGATCCGCACCACGGTGGATTTGGCTCGGCTCCAAAGTTTCCGCATCCTTCCATACTCGATTTGCTCATCGATTACTGCGGTCGCACTGGTGATGAAGAAGCGTTAAAAGTAGTGACGACTACGCTCGACCGAATGGCACAGGGAGGCGTCTACGATCAGCTCGCCGGGGGATTTCACCGCTACTCAGTCGATGAGCGCTGGGTAGTTCCGCACTTCGAAAAGATGTCATACGACAACTCGGAACTGCTGAAAAACTATGTCCACGGCTACCAACTCGCCGGAAATGAGTTCTACGCGCACGTTGCCCGCGACATCATTCGTTGGATGGACGACTGGCTAAGTGATCGTGAGCGCGGCGGGTTCTACGCTTCGCAAGACGCCGACATCGATCTGCACGACGATGGTGACTACTTCACCTGGTCGCTGGCAGAGGCGCGCGACGTCTTGAGTGCGCAGGAACTGGAAGCTGTGGCGCCGCTTTACGACATCGGCGAAGTCGGCGAGATGCATCATCGGCCGGAGAAAAATGTGCTGCACATTCGTGCGACTCCGGAGCAGATCGCGACGCGAATGAGACTTAGCGTCCCCGACGTGCAAAAGCTGATTGCGTCGGCGCAAGAGAAAATGCTCAAGGCACGACTTACTCGACCGACGCCTTACGTGGACAAGACGGTCTACGTGAACTGGAACGCGCTCTGCATTTCTGCGTATCTTGAAGCGGCAAAAGTTCTCGAAATTCCTGAAGCAGAGCATTTCGCATTGCGTTCCCTTGATCGTCTTCTCTCTGAAGCGTGGTCCGCAGAAAGCGGACTGAAGCATGTCATCACGTATTCGGATCCGGCCGCGCAGCATCGCGATGTTGATGGATTGCTTGATGACTACGCATTCACGGTGACCGCATGCATCGATGCCTACGAGATCACTACCGATCTCAGCTATTACCGATTCGCCCAAAAGATCGCGGCAAAGATGATGGAGAAGTTTCACGACGAAACTGGCGGCGGGTTCTTCGATACTTCTCGACAATCATTACACGGCAATCTGGGAGCTCTCACCGCACGGCGTAAGCCGCTGCAGGACTCGCCGACGCCCGCGGGAAATCCGGCGGCCGCGATCGCTCTGTTGCGCTTGCATGCCTACTCCGGGGACAACAAACATCGCGACATCGCGGAATCGACACTGGAAGCCTTCGCCGGTATTGCCGGTAACTTCGGGATCTTTGGCGCGACGTATGGAATCGCGGTAGCTCTCTACTCGCGTCCGCACACGCAAGCCGTGATCGTGGGCAAAGATGAAAATGCGCGCGAACTGTATCGTACTGCGCTCTCACCATTCAGCATTTCAACGTCGGTGCTGCGGTTCGATCCTGATCATGTGGTCGAGAAGAACCTCCCTCCGGTGTTAGCACAGACAATCCCGAGCCTTCCGGCGCTCAAGCAGCACAAGAGCGTCGCTGTGCTGTGCTCTGGATTTACATGCCAACCGCCGATGGAGTCGGCGAGCGTTCTCAAACAATACTTGCACCAGCAGGAGCAAGCGTCTTCCGCTAGAAAGATCTCGTAACGTCCAGGAGCAAGCATGCGAATTGCATTTCTCGGATTGGGAATCATGGGCAAGGCTATGGCCCAAAACCTGGCTAAGGCCGGTCATGAACTGAGAGTATGGAACCGTTCCCCAGGCAAGTCGGTAGACGGTGCCCACCCCGCTTCGACTCCCAAAGAAGCTGCGAAGGATGCTGAGATTGTCTGGCTCTGCGTGTCTGACACGAAGGCTGTGGAAGAGGTGTTGTTCGGAGAGGACGGAGTGATCGAGTCGTTGAAGGCCGGTGCAATCGTTGTTGACTCCAGCACGATCCTCCCCGACGCCAGCCTCAAGTTCGCGGAACGAGTACGACAAAAGGGGGCCGATTTCGTCGACGCTCCAATGACGGGTTCCAAAGTGGGAGCCGAGAGCGGCCAGCTTATCTTTATCGTCGGGGCTCGCGAAGAAACGTTTGAGAAGCTGCAGCCGCTCTTCAGCGTAATGGGAAAAAGCGCGGTGCGCGTAGGCGCAAATGGCAAAGGGTTAGCGGCAAAGCTATCAATGAATCTGATGATCGCGCTTACTTACGAAGGATTTGCCGAAGCTCTGGTTTTGGCGAAAAAACAGGGCGTCGACCTGAAGCCCCTCATGAGTTTGATTAACCAGTCGATGGTCCGATCCGGAGTTGTGGACTACAAAGCCCCGTTCGTAATGGCGCGAGATTTCTCCGCCAATTTCCCCATGCGGCTGATGCACAAAGATATTCGTCTCATGCTCGAGGCAGCGCGGCAAAACGGAGTGAAGCTTCCCGGACTTGAAACCGTCGACAAGGTTTATGAATCCTCGACGCGCGAAGGCAATGCCGACCTGGACTACGCTGCCACTCTCATGACGCTGGAAAAAGCGGCGGGTGTGAGCTGATACGTGGAGGCTCGTGCCGCGTTTGGCGGCACTATTCGATGTGAGCCCGGCACACGGTGCCGGGTGCTGAAGGCCTGATGCAAGCCCTGTAAGGGCGACACTCCGGTGTTCAGATTCTGACCAACCAGATTGCATGTCCCGCAAGTGCCGCCCCTCTCCGGGGCTCTGCTCCACAAAACTTCGCCCCGGCACATCGTGCCGGGCTCATCTCGCATCGTGCCGCGAAACTCGGCACGAGTGGGTACTCCGTTAAAAGGAGTTTGTCCCGCTGTCCTAAACCCTAGGGAGCGGTACTCAAAAACGACGAATTGAAAAGCGCGGGACCGGCTTCCAAAAAGGCTCGTTCAGCGTGCGGTTGCAACCTGGTGTTGTGAGCGCACGCCGTTGTGAAGGTCCATCCACATGTCCATTACCCGCTGCCGCAGTTCAGTGGTCAGGCTCTCATAGGTCTTTTCCGAAGCGCCTCCCACGGCGGGTGGTTCGATGGGCGAGCCAATGCGAACTTGCAATGTCTGAAAGAGCCTGATTCCTTTTCCTCGTCCCCATGCTTTTTCGAAGCCGTCGATCGCCACAGGAACGATCGGTACCTGCACATGTGTCGCGAGAATCGCGGCACCTTTCTTGAAGGCTTTAGGCTCGCCGGTGATGCTGCGCTCGCCTTCGGGATAAAGGACAAGCGCCTCGCCCCGGCGAAGGCCGTAGGCCCCGGCGCGCATTGCGGGCACGAGGTTCGCATCAGGATCGATGGGCACCAGCTTCATCGAGCGCGCAATGTGGCGGCGGATTCCGGTTCCAAATATTTCACTCGTACCCACGTAGAACATTTTGCGGAAGATCCGAAATGGGAGATAGCTCATGATCAGAGGCGCGTCCATGAAGCTTTGATGGTTGGGCGAGAAGATGAAAGATCCATTTTGCGGAACTTGTTCAAGACCAGTGATCCGAATTC